>CAXYVG010000073.1:0-19170 GCA_964292325.1 uncultured bacterium
GCCAAGTATTGAATTTTCAAGGTGCATAGTTGATTATCTATGTGCGAAGTTTGAGATAATTATAAAAAGAGTGTTATGCAACAAGTTAAGCAAGATATTCAGTCTATGCAAGCAAGTATTACGACTGCTGTAGATGCAAAAAAATCAGGGATGGATAAAATGAGTGATCTGCCTTGAGCGACGCGAAAGGAATGGTAATAAAAATGAATAGTATTGACCATGATGATATGCAGCACTATAAAAACGCTGTTCCACCGGCTACTATTAGGCTGCTTATGATTACAGAGGCCGCACCATTGCCAGAGGAAAACTATTTTTATAATATCTCAAATAATGATTATATGCATGATGCATCAAGAAGCTTTTTTCGCGGGATTATGCAGGGTATAGGGCTATTGCCAATCGGAGTATCGGTGTATAGTGAGCGTGCATTATTAGATGCCTTTACGAGAGAAGGATATTTTATAATCGACTCTTGTCCTATACCATTGGTGGATGAGAACGGAGTACCGCTTTCAAGTGATAAAAAAAGAAAGATTATGGTCAATTATGCGGATAGTCTTTTGAAAGCGATCAAAACGTTACAACCAGAAAAGATTCTTTTTGTATGCAGCACTAATAAAGTGGTAATGGACAAACTTAAAGGACAGCAATATATTTCAGATCGTCTTCTTCTGGCGCGACCATTGCCGTACCCAGGTGTAGGTTGGTTGAGAAGACCAGATCGGAAGGGGTTTATGGACTTGTTTCCGGAGTGTTATCGTTTAGTTACTATTTGAGAACATTGGAAAGAATTACGCATGTTATTAGAACATAGGTAATCTTTTTGATTTTTTACCCATGTTATCTTGAAATGAGTAAAAAATGGCATTCAAGAGGCCTGCGGTTCCATAACATTTGTTTCTAGTAGTTATAAGTAGCGTAACAACTGTGTAATAAGTTTTTCTCTTTATCGGTTGTGCGATATTATTAAACTAGATTATGATGCTACTAATACTAGTGACATTGAATTTGAAAAGTAGTTATATATCTAGCCGTCATTGGTAAAAAGTTAGTGACAGTATTGGTGACAGTTGCTTGAAAAGAGTCACTAATACTGGCAAGCTGTCACCAAGTATAAAACATGTAAAACCAGTAAATACAAAGGTTTATAAGCATAATAAAAAGTAAACAAGAGTGTTTTATGACGTTAACATCGAAGAGGTCTACGGTTCGAGACCGCCTAACTCTACCACACAAAAATACCGTAAGGATTTAAAGCCTTATGGTATTTTTATATAGTGTTTGCGTATCTTGGACTGTCATCCAAGGGAAAATCGACTGTTCTTGAAAGACCATTGAATTGGTGGGACGATCGGATTGCGTTGATTTGATTGTTGCATGCCCACTTGTAGCTGTTTCTAGGCCTGCTAGAATACGAAGTAGAGTAGTTTTACCACAGCCACTAGGACCGACGATGCAGAGAAATTCTCCATCACCAATCGATAGTGAAATATCTTTAAGAGCGATTACCTGACCTGTGTTTGTAGTAAAGACTTTATTAATATTATGAAGCAAGATTTTTTCCGTGTTATACTCCAAAATATTCATCCCCTTCTTTATACATGTTGTTTCCAGGGGAGAACCCAACCCTCGATAAGATCAAGTAGAAGCGAGAAGATATAGCCGAGAAACGAAAGGGTAATGAGGGCTACAAACATTTGCTCAATATCAAACATGTCATAAGCGCGCCATATCATCCAGCCGACTCCTGCTTTGGCTGCGGATAGTTCTGCGGCAACGATTAAAATCAATGCCATGCCCATGCCTAGTTTTAGTCCGGCAAAAATCATTGGTAAAGCGCCTGGAAAGGCAACTGTTATATAAAAATTTTTACGACTGGCACCAAAATTCTTGGCGACATCCAAATAAATGGTATCGATGGTTAGGACTCCGGCCATGGTATTGATCACGACCAGATAAAATACACCGATTGCAATCGTAAAAATCTTTGATGTTTCACCTAGTCCAAATAATAATAATATTAAAGGCATTAATGCTAGTTTGGGAATGGGATACGTAGCGGAAATCATTGGCTCGATAATGGAACGGATCAGAGGTGATAAGCCCATACTGATACCTAAGAATATTCCAGGGATCGATCCTGCGAGGAATCCCCAAAAAACTCGTTGCACACTGATAAATGTATTATATAATAGTTCACCAGATAATAGTAATGGGATAAAAGAATGTATAATAAGGCTAGGGCTTGATAATAATCGTACATCTATCATATGAATCGAGGCTAGAAACTCCCACAATAAAAGTAATGTGATAGGAGATAGTATGGAAAGTGTTCGAATCCATGTAAATGAATGTAATGGTTTTGCCATATGATCATCTCCCAAAAGGAAAAATAGATTTACTGATAAGTTCCCAAGGTCTTGATCGCGAAGTCTACGTATTGATTATCTACAGCCGTCTCAAATGTAACGTCAGTTTTTAGTAGGTTTTGTTTTTTATACCATGCTAAATCCATTAGTATACCTTTACTGCGGGCGTAACCATTAGGATTTAAGCCAGTAGGAAACATTTTATCATATAATAAAGGATCTTTTATGACCGAGTATTTGCAGAGGATATTTATAATCTCGGCCTTATTTTTATTTTTAAAGAAGGCATCATTATAATCTCGTATAGATTGTATGTATGCAGTCATAAATCGGTTGGCGACATCTGGATTTTGCGTCATACTTGTGCCGAAGACTAATAATGCGGTTTGTGCATCGGGATCATAATCACTGGGATCTTTCCAAGGGTCAATAAGATCTTTGTCAATACCGAGAGTGATAAAAGGTTCGATTACCATAGCAGCATCAATACTTTTATTGCCAAGGGATACTAACATATCAGGAAAAGCACGAATGACTTGTAAGTCGATATCGCTAGAGGTCAATCCACCTTTTTCTAGTATTCGTACCAAAGAAATTTCATCAAGAGAAGCAGTGCCAACGATGGCGATTTTTTTACCACGTAAATCTTTATAATCCTTAATCGTATCCACTAAATCTTTACGAATGACTAAACGATAATAGCCAAGGCCAGGGACATTGATTCCCTTATCAGCGACAATTTTTACTGGAATATCACGCGACATTGCATTAAATAAGCCAGAGGAAGTAACGGTTGCCCCGACATCTAGTTGACCAGCGGCTAATTGGTTAATCATTTCTTGCCCTGTATTAAATTGTATTGGCTCAATTGTGATTCCTACATCGGTATAGTAGCCTTTCGCCATACCGATTAATATGCCTGCGTCAGAGATGACTTGTTTCATGCCGACCTTAATTACCTTTTCTTGTGATAAAGGAGATAATTCTACTGCCCATGATGGATTGGTAGAGGATGGTTTTGTGATAGAATGTTGATTACAAGCAGTAATGAGTAGGGTAATAAGCAATAAGCCGATGATTCGTATCCAAAAGGCATGCTTCATATTTTTCCCTCCTAACATTTTTATAAGTTACCACATAATATTCATATTGGTGAAGTTTAGTGACAAATAGAGGATTTATCAAGAAAATAAAGAATAATGATAATAGATAAGATGAAAGGTTGTTTCTATATGGAAAAAATAATAGCACAAGTAAAAGAATGGGAATTATTAGACAAATTACCTACTGAATTCGCAGGCTTTACCCTAATGCTTGAATTGCAAGAGCAAGATACACAGTATCATATATTTACGTATCAAAATAAAGAGTGGCACAAAAGTTTTTCGGTATTATATGATAAAGCGACTAAAGAATTTTTGGGCAGGACAGTTATCGGATTGATGGAATATTTTGATGTGAATTTTATTGTTGCAGATATAGAAATTTTAGGGAATTTATTAAGTAATCGATTGAAGGGTGACTTAACTGATTTGGCAGTGTTTAACGTAGATAAATTAGATAGTATTCTGCTTGATACGAAGGTACTGGAATGGTCATATGGAGAAAAATTGCCGACAAAAATAGCTGGATTTGAATTATTTATCAAACCGTGTGAACCTTTAAAAATAATTAATGGTTCATATATTATTATTGACTATAGTGATTTTTCTACCGAGAGTAGTTTAGTCATTTATTATAATATATTTAGAGATGAGTTCTTTGGAGAGATTCGGTTAAGGCGTACACCGCAAATGACGGCAGTTTTTGATGCTGCTGTCTTAGAGGAATTACAAGAAAAACTTACAACTCATCTTACTAGTGTTTTAGAAGATATGCGTGCACAACTGGGTTAAGAGGGTAGAGTAGAAAAATAAAGGAGCAGGAAATACGTGGCAAGAATATTAGTGTGTGATGATTCTGCATTTATGCGAATGATGTTAAAGAAAGTATTAATTGCGGATGGACATGAAATTGTCGGCGAAGCAGGAGACGGTATGGAAGCCGTACAAATGTATCGTCAACACAAACCAGATATAGCAACTATGGATATTACAATGCCAAAGATGGATGGGATACAAGCCGTAACGCATATTCATGAAGAAAATCCTGTGGCAAGAATTGTTATGGTGACAGCACTAGGGCAAAAAGCGATTATCACAGATGCTCTTAAAGCAGGTGCGTCTGATTTTATTGTGAAACCATTTGACCCTGAACAAGTAATAGAAACGATAAGGAAAGTATTGGCTAATTGAAGGTGAATTGCACCAATTCATATTTACAAAATTACTTGACAATAATGCATTATATGCTATAATAATATTCGTGGCTGGGGGCTGGTAACTGAAAAAATGAAGTTTGCAAAAACTTTAAAAAAGAAGTTGACAAACCAAGCGATGTGCAATATAATAGATTATGTTGTTAAAGGAAACGGCCCAGTAGTTTAGCGGTTAGAATGCCGCCCTGTCACGGCGGAGGTCGTCGGTTCAAATCCGATCTGGGTCGCCATTTAAGTTAGTTTGCCTCGGTAGCTCAGTCGGTAGAGCAGAGGACTGAAAATCCTCGTGTCGGCAGTTCGATTCTGCCCTGAGGCACCATATAATATGCGGGAATAGCTCAGCGGTAGAGCATCGCCTTGCCAAGGCGAGGGTCGGGAGTTCGAATCTCCTTTCCCGCTCCAATTCATCGGCGGCATAGCCAAGTGGTAAGGCAGAGGTCTGCAAAACCTCTATTCCCCAGTTCAAATCTGGGTGCCGCCTCCAATTTATAATAGTTTCATATGCGAGGGTGGCGGAATCGGCAGACGCACTGGACTTAAAATCCAGAGGGTGGTAACGCCCGTGGGGGTTCAAGTCCCCCCCTTCGCACCATTTAAAATGAATGAAAGCTTCTAATTTTAGAATTAGGAGCTTTTTTTGTACGTTGGTTAGTATGTTGCAATGAAAGGAGCTGTCGCAGGAAACTTTTTTCACAAATCAATATGCATATTGATTTGGATTATGCTTAATGCGACAGCCACTTTAAAAATGATATTCAATTAGAGAATATGGAAAGTGTATTAAGAACTTTTTGTATTAATGATTTTATATATATCGGTTAGCTCAGTACTAATCATAGTTGAGAATGTATCAAATAATGATAGTCCCTCCGTTCCATCAGGACGTGTGATGGATTTTTCAACAATATAAGAGTTTGTTGATGTAGAAAAGGCTTTTAAATCCAGGGCAATATCAATCGGGTGAATGGTAAATAGCATGACATAATTTACATGTGCAGCGTTTGCGTATGTAGAGAGTGAGTCGACTGTAGCGGAGGCTGTGTTAGTAATACCCGAGCGTGTAAGATCTCGCAGCACTGCATTACCGGATTGGACCTCGCTGCCTAAGAATAAAGAGTTAATCTGAAAACGTATCACTTCATTTAAGGCTTTGTTTAATAAATCGATGCCAGGGACATAATGCCCGGATGTGTCAATATACAGGGCTACCGAAATCATCGCATTTGTATCCGCTGGTTCTGCTAGACACACCGTTAGGTTCAGTAAAAGTATAAGCAATACGGATAATAATACTTTTTTTGACATAAAAACACCTCATTTAATTTATTTGATCTTGGAGTCAATGTAAAAAACTTAAATTAGCGAGACAATGACAATGGTTTTACTAGTTGAGTGCAGGTAAAGATGTTATAATAATTTGTAATGCAAAATATTTTGTACGTTAGAGTGATGATTTAAAGGAGATTTTTATAATAAATGAAAAAAAATGTATATGATCAAGTAAGGAGCTTTTATGAAGAAGATCTGTTCTGGGAACCTACTATAAAACAAGAATGGGTTGAAGGTTTTTTACGGCAAAAAGCTTGGCAGGGTATAAGTGATGATAAGCTTAAAGATATATGGCATCAAATACAATTATTCATACTATATTTAAATTATGCTGATAATGATGATTTGAATGAAATAACGGTAGTGGAATATAGTTTGTTCGTTCAATGGTTGTCAGATCATGTAGAAAAGTTTAAAGCTACGTTAAAAACGGTTCGTCATACATTTGAGGTACTGATTGATTTTTATACGTATTTATTTAATAAAAAACTCATTGATAATATAGAGGAAATTAAAGTAGCTGCAGAGCAAATTGCAGGAGGGAAGAAACTAAATTTCGTGATAGCGGATTCACTTCTGGAGGAACTTAGAATATTTGAAGACGATATTGGAAATTTAACTAGCTTTGATACTGAAATTAACAGTGATTTGGGTAGTATTCTTAGTGAAGCAACGGAAGGGCTGATGTTGAAAATCGGTAAATACTTTCATCAGGAAGAGTTTATTGAAGATTTTGAACGTGCTTTATACTTGTATGTTGGTCCTTTTGAGAGAGCACCTGAAGAAATCGGGGATGAGTTTTGGTTAGGTTTTTGGGATTACTTTCTGTTTGATTATCATTTATTAGAAAGCGACTTAAGGTCATTAATTTATTTTAATGCTACTTCTGGTGAAAAGCTAAGTGCTGATGAACAGAGAATACTAAACGAACTCCTACAATCAAAGTTTACAGTGTTTTATGTTAGTAAAATCTTAAATCCTAACTTAGTGGAGTGTGTGAATTTATTTACTGGCGAAAGTTTTCCGTTACCGTTGCTTGAATTTGATTATAAAAATTTGAAAAAGTTATTGTTTTTTGGACATGTTTTTCCGCAAGGCATTGTGATGATTAATTATTTGAGTAGTATTGTCACAAGTGTGAACCTAAGGAGACGGATAAAAGACGAAGTCGTTCGGCAAACTAAGATTTTTGCTATTCAAGTACCGGGTGCGACTTTAGAAGATTTTTTCAACCGCCATGCGTTAGTGGTTCGGCACACTGTAAGTAGTTTGGTGACGCTAAATAAAGTAAATGTGACATCTGTGAGTCAATTAGAAAGAACGTATCCTATTATTACAGATAAACGCATACCGAATCAAGCTGTGATTGAATTTCTCCACGAGTTGGTCGGAATGCATGGATTTTCATTACATGATCAAATTCTGCTTGAAAATATGTGGCATGACTTTTCGCAACTATCAAATGTCATCGTGCGTAAACCTGCTGCTTGGGCAGCTGCTATATTCTTGTCTTACACTCAGATCAATAGCATTGATCATATTGTTGCAAAAGAAATTATTGTTCCGTTAGAGATTTCCTCTACTAGCCTTTATAAGAATAAAGCTGAAATATATGAAGTATTGCAACTAGAAAGCTTTGATGCACGATATTTAAGTGAAGAAGGATTTGTAATTTCATTGTTTGAACAATAACATTAGAATGAGATGTCAGGGGCGATGAACTTGAATTGTATCGTTTGTGGGGCTGAAATAGAGCCAGGCCAAGAACAATGTACAGAGTGTAAAAAACAAGAAGGTAACGTGCAAGTTTTAACGCTTAAAGAGAAACAAGAGTTTCATGGAATGACAATTGAGCAAGAGCGGCAAGGTAATGATGATTATAACTATCAAAACCAGCACAGAAATCAACAAATATATGTGAAACAGTTTAGTCTGACTAATATGGGGATATTTACTAAAATATTCATTGGAGTTATTTTGGTAGCGCTAATATTCATTGCCTTGCCGATTACTCTGTTTATTCTTGGTATAGGTAGTTTGATTTTTTATTTAATCCGGAAGTAATTTTTACTAGTTTAATAGTTTTTCTTTTAATTGAAGATATTTTGCCGTGAAATATAACTGATTTTGAGCTTCTCTATGATCAAAGCCATAAGCGCGTCTGCTAATGGCTAGGACTGGAGGAGCTTGAATTCTTTTTGCCACTGCCATACCCGTGTAGAGCTTCCACCATTTTTCTAGGTCAGTAATAAATTCACCAGGCGTAGCAAATAATGTATGAACCAATCCTGGTTGGCAACCAATTTTTTCTTCTAATATATTTTCCTCATACCATGAAAGGATGTCTTCAGGAGTAGCACGGTTCCAATGCTGCATAAATGCTTTAAATAAATAATCGTGATAAGGATAGATAATCGGATCGCCTTTTCCTTGATCAACAGCTTGATCAAAAGAAAGTTCGGCGCTCGGAACGATGGTGATGGTTTCTTCAGGAATGACCGTGCGTTTATAGATTTGTGTGTTCATAAAGAGTGCTAATTCATAGACTTGATGTTTCCAAAGATCGGCGAGAACAGCTAAAAATCCACCTTGATCGCCATATAAAGTCGAATAACCTACTGTCATTTCCGTTTTATTGGCATTGCAAGTAAAACCACCACCAAAACTAGCAGCGATACCTGCTAAGACGCGAGAGGAACGATCACGAGCCTGGATGTTCTCTGCGACAAAAGAGCTAACAGTGAGATGCTGCTGCTTTCCGGTGCTGAGGTTTGTGATAGGTGTTTGCTCAAGTTGCTTGATGGTATAGTCCACTACTTCTTGAATGGGCATAATCGTATAGAGGCAACCAAGATTTTCTGCTAGTTTAGCTGATAAATCTTTTGTTGTTTGTGAATTGTATATGCTTGGCATATTGACTAGTAATACATTTTCAGGCCCTAAAACTTTGACATACAGTGCGGCGGCTACTGCTGAGTCGATACCGCCAGAGGCACCAATGACGACTTTTTTGAGACCGATAGAGTGCAAGAAGCGTTGTATTCCATAACATAGACTTTGATAAATATTGCTAATATCTGTATCTTTTCCCATAATAATGGACGGTTGATTTACGCTAGATTCAGCAGGGGCTAAATCTTCTTTGTTATTCGCTGTTATTTGTAGATCGATACATTTTAGTAATGGAGTAAAGGAAGGGCAACTTTCTATGATTTCACCGTTGTGGTTATATACAGTGCTGACGCCATCAAAACAGTAGATTGTTTTTCCGTTATTTTGTAATCCAATATTATTTACATATAGTAATGGTCGATCTACTGTTTGCGCCTGATGAGAAAAAACCCGATTTCGTTTGTTGTTTTTTCCAAGGGTATATGGTGAACTTGAGATATTGATAAATAAATCTACGGGACCATTTTTATGTATAGTGTGGATTGGTTTGGTTGCATACTCATCGCTCCAACCATCTTCACAAAGAATACAACCAAGCTTGATTTGCCGGTTGTCTATCGTGATATTTACAGGTTGTAGCAGGTCATTTACGTTTTCGCCTCGTTCTGTTGCTAGCTTACGTAAACTATAAAAATGACGTGAATCATCAAATTCTCGGTAATTGGGCTGTAGTGTTTTGATACGGAATGGATATACAAAATTGTCACTACCCTTTAATTTGCCTTGGTATGCGATAAAGCAGGCGTTGTATTTGCGTACTCTACCATCATCATTTACTTTATCCCAATCCATTGCAATGTTGCCAAAAACGATACAAATAGTAGTAGAGGCGGCTATAATGCGTCGCCCATACTCTTCACAATCTTTCAGAAAAGAAGATTGTTCCCAGGTATCGCCGAGAAAATATCCCGGTATTGACATTTCGGGGAAGATAATCATTTGCATATGCTGTAGGCATGCTTCTTCGATCATTTTTAACATAGTTTCTGTGTTGATATCTGGTCTGCCTGGAATTACTTCCATTTGTGCCAGAGCTATTTTAAGCAAAAATAAGTCACCTCTTCTTGTCAGTTCTTGTCACTCTTGTCATTATTCTATATTACAGATAGATATCCTGCTGAAAAGCTAGTAAATATGCAGTGATTAGGAGTTTGTAGCATGATTGACAAATGTAAATAAGAATAATATACTGTGTAAAAAATATCATCTTTGTTGTATAATAGTATGTAGCTGTTTTATAAAATCGATCAAATGAGGGGTTCTTTTGAAAAAAACGAATGTGGCTCGTATTTTGGACGGGCTGAAAATAAGTTATCAGTTGCGTGAATATGAAGTGGATGAAAGTGATTTAAGTGCAGAAAATGTAGCGCGAAAGGTCGCCATTCCTCTAAAGCAGGTATTTAAAACATTAGTTGTATATGGTGATAAAACGGGAGTACTATTAGCATGCATACCTGGTGGTAATGAACTCAATTTAAAAGCACTGGCTACCATTAGTGGTAATAAAAAAGTAGAGATGGTACCTTTGAAAGATGTACAAAAGTTGACAGGGTATATTCGAGGTGGCGTTTCTCCACTAGGAACAAAAAAAAAGTATGACATATATCTTGATGAGAGTATGATTTTGTGGCCGTATATTGCGATTAGTGCTGGAATAAGGGGATGCCAAGTGTTGATTGCTCCAAATGATTTGGCTGATGCTACTAAGGGTAAAATGTGTACTATATCTCGTGATATCGTATAGAAAGAACTCTTAAAAAAGTGTAGTTACTAGGATGGAGGCATATATGAAGTTTAGTATTCATGACAGTGTGAGGAAAAGTAAAAAGGATTGCCAAATTGGTTATATTATGATTCGTGATGTAAAAGTACAAGGTACTCCCCCATCTTTAGGTCAGAAAATTTTTCAATTACAGACTGCAATTGCGAATGGTTACAACGTAGAGGAATTGCATGATTTAGCACAATTGGTAGGAATGCGTGGTTTGTATAAAGGAATTGATTTTGATAAAAAACGTTATAACTTAGTTTCGGTAGAAAATGTTCGCAACACATTACAAAATAAGCAAATTTATTATGTGAATAGTGCTGTAACGACTGCTAACTATTGTTCTATACATTTTTTACTGCCATTTGGTTTATATGATCTTGACCAAATAAAAGGTGATATCGTATACGGTCCACCAACGGAAGAATCTTATCTTAATATTAGTGGCGATATTTTGCAGACCGATTCTAAATTATTTTTAAGTGATGTGGATGGTGTTTTTGGTAGTGTAAATGCTGATAGTCGGCGTACAGCTGTAACGTTGTCTACTCGTAATGTATTGGCCGTCGTATATGCTGATGAAAAAATAAAAAATGATGAATTTAATGATATTCTTACATCTGCTAGTGAAATGATTATTCTTTATAATGGCGGTATACTAGAGAAGCAAGAGATCATTCAAATTTAGGATTCAAGAAAAGGAGTTTTTTTATGTATATTAGTACTCGTGGGAAAAATGATGGTTTTTTGGCGGCTGAGGCTATCAAAATAGGAATTGCAGCTGATGGCGGTTTGTTTGTACCAATGGATATTCCTAAAATCACTACAGAGTGGTTGCAAAGTTTAACAAATCTTGATTATGGGAAGCGGGCTTTTCAGATATTACGCTTATTTTTAGCAGATTATAGTGAAGAAGAGTTGACTTCTTGTATTGAGGCTGCTTATACAACTGAAAAATTTGATGATAGTAGCATTGCTCCTATTGTAAAAATTGGTGATCGTAAGTTTTCTCTTGAATTGTGGCACGGACCGACAAGTGCTTTTAAAGATATGGCATTACAAATATTGCCTCATTTATTATCAAAAGCTCTTACTAAAACGAATGAGAAAGCAGAAATTGTAATTTTGACAGCAACTTCTGGTGATACTGGTAAGGCGGCCTTAGAAGGATTTAAAGATGTAAAACAGATAAGGATTATTGTTTTTTATCCTCATGAAGGTGTCAGCCCTATTCAACGGTTGCAGATGGTTACACAACTTGGTTCGAATGTTTCTGTGGTAGCAGTACGAGGTAATTTTGATGATACACAAACAGGGGTAAAACATATTTTTAATGATGCGAAATTTAATGAAGAATTAGCAGCAAGTGGATTTCAGTTTTCGTCAGCGAATTCCATTAACTGGGGACGTTTGGCGCCACAGATTGTATATTATTTTAGTGCCTACGCCGATATGTTACGTGATGGACATATCAAGCTAGGGGAATCCGTTAATTTTGTTGTGCCAACAGGGAATTTTGGTAATATTCTGGCAGGCTATTTTGCAAAAAGAATGGGATTACCAATTGGAAAATTGATTTGTGCATCCAATAGTAATAATGTATTAACGGACTTTTTGCAAACTGGTGTATATAATCGCAAACGTCCTTTCCACAAAACGACCTCTCCTTCAATGGATATTTTAATTTCTAGTAATTTAGAGCGTTTGTTATATTACATAACAAATGGTGATACGGCGCAAGTGAGCAGTTGGATGAAGGAACTGAATGATGGTGGGCAATATAATGTTGGTGCAGAGTATTTAGCAGCGATTCAGCAAATCTTTTGGGCTGATTGCGTAGATGATCATCAGACTCTAGAAATGATTCAAGCTATTTATAATGAGGATCATTATTTGACAGATCCTCATACGGCAGTTGCTTGTCATGTAGGAGAGAGGTATCGTCAACAAACTGGAGATCAGACTGTGCAGATTATCGTTTCTACTGCTAGTCCTTTTAAGTTTAATGAAAGTGTGTTAAACGCTATTGCAAAAACAGATGAAATTGCTGAGAATGATGAATTTGTAATGCTTCAGCAATTATCAAAGATCAGTGGTTGGACAGTACCACCAGCATTAGCGGCTTTAGAACAAGCAACGATTCTTCATCAAATGGTATGCGATAAAGAAGAGATGCCTACAGTGATTGAGAAGATATTAGGTATTCATAAGTAAGTCAATCAATAGAGTGATATGGCAGGAAAGTAGCATCTATACCTATATAGTATTGCTGGTGATTGCCTATAATATGCGTTAGCGAAAAAGCCTGAATCAAAATTGATTCAGGCTTTTTCATTATAGTTTCTACTCTGCTAGTAGTTTCTCCATTTCATCTAGCATGGCAGAAAATTTAGCTAATGTAATTTCGATTGGTGTTGCACAAGACATATCAACGCCGGCTTTTTTTAGAATGTTCAGGGAATAGTCAGAGCCACCACTGCTTAGGAAAGCAATATATTTTTGTTGTGCGCTTTGACCTTCTTGCAATACTTTTTCTGCAAGAGTGGTTGCTGCGGAGTAGCCAGTTACATATTGGTATACATAAAAATCCATATAAAAATGAGGAATTCGTGCCCACTCGATATCCACTTCTTTGTCAACAATGATATCAGGACCATAGTATTTTACATTCAAATCATGCCATAGTTCATCTAGTAGATCGGCTGTCAGCGTTTCGTTTTGCTCTGCCTTGTTATAGATTAGTTTCTCAAACTCAGCAAACATAGTCTGGCGATATACAGTGCCTCTTACTTGTTCAAGATATTGATTGATAAGATAGAGTTTGGTTTTTTTGTCAGTCGTAATTTTGAGCATATGTTCTAATAGTAATATTTCATTCGTGGTCGAAGCTACTTCTGCACAAAACGTAGTATAGGATGATGTAGGGTAAGGTTGATTTTCTTGGCTATAGTAACTATGAATGGCATGCCCCATTTCATGCGCTAACGTCGAAACAGCATCATACTGGTTGTTATAATTTAGTAATACAAAAGGATGGGTGCCATAATTACCCCAAGAATAAGCGCCTGTTTGTTTGCCTTTGTTTTCATATACATCAATCCAACCGGAGGTTAGACCTTTATCTAAAACTTTTAGATATTCTGGACCAAGCGGCTGTAGAGCGGTACGAATTAAGTTCGTTCCTTCCTCATAAGAGAGTGAAAGTTTAATATCTTTCACTAAGGGCGTATATAAGTCATACATATGAATTTCAGTTAGGTTTAGGACTTTTTTCTTAATGGCTACATAGCGGTGTAACGGTTCTAGATGATGATGAATAGTGCTGATTAGATTGTCATATACTTCCGCTGGTACATTATCAACCTCTAATGCGGAATCTAATGCGGAATGATAATTACGAGTTGTAGCATTAAAAATATTTTTTTTCACATTACCACTTAATGTAGAAGCAAAGGTGTTGCGATATTTGCGATATGTGGTAAATAGGTTTGTAAAAGCTTGTTGACGCACATCGCGGTTACTAGAACGAATAAATATACTGTAGCGTCCTTCGCTTAATTGTACGGATTGACCATTTTCATCTATGGTCATTGGAAAATCGATATCAGCATGAGCAAGCATATTGAAAGTGTTTTGAGATGCTTGTGTGACTTCGGAAACTCGAGACAAAATCGCTTCCTCAGCAGGTGATAAAACGTGTTGTTTTTGTCGAGTTAGGTCATCAAAATAGAAAGTATATTTATGCAGTCCTTTTTCTTGTTGGCGAAATGCAGTTAATATATCATTAGGGATTGCTAAAATCTCTGGTTCAATAAAAGCGGTAGCAGTACTTGCGCCTGCTAATAAAGATTCCATTTTACCAGTGGCGGCTTGGTATTTGGCATCAGCCGTATTTTCATCTCGATGCATACGGGCAAAGGCATATAGCTTTCCACTGAGAATGCCAATTTCATCGCGTGCTTTTAAACAAGATAGTAACATCTGTGATGAATTACTAAGTTTCCCTGAAAAATTCTCGATAGGGGAGAGAAGGGATTTTAGTTTGTCAAAGTCCTGTTGCCAGAGCTCATCGGTAGCGTAAATATCATGTAGATGCCATTTGTACTCGTTTTCTATTTCGCTACGGTCAGGTACATGTGAATTTCCTCCAGTAGTGGTTTCGTTTTCAGGGCTATCATATCGCTTAAACATCGAGTCACTCCTTTGAATCATGTTAGATATATATCTTGCATTGAAGTTTATTATGCATTTTATATCACTATATATATTGGCAAAAAATCTAAGGATTCCTGTGTAGTATATCAAAAAAAAAAAAAATTATGCTTTAAAAAAGTTTGTAATGCCTTGGAAAATGCTTTCGGCTATTTTGACTCGGCCATCGGTACTAGAGAGCAGTACCTCTTCTTCAGGATTTGAGATAAAGGCTACTTCTAGTAAGATAGCGGTCATTTTGGTATAGCGAATGACATAAAAACTAGCAAAATGTATAGCGCGATCTTTTGTGCCTAACTCTGATACCACATTTTTCTGGATGCAAGTAGCCAATTTTATAGAATCTATATCTCCGTAATGAAATGTCGTTGTTCCCATTGCTGTGTTGCTGGTAAAGGAATCATTGTGTATACTAATGAAGATATCAGCGTTACCATCCTTGGCGATGGCTACGCGTGCACCTAACTCTTCACTCATTGATGAGTCAGAGGTAGATACATTGCGGTCGGTATCTCTAGTCAGTAAAACAGTTGCACCATTACTTTCTAACATATCTCGAAGAAGCAATGTGATTTGTAATGTATTATCTTTTTCCATTGTTCCAGATGGTCCGATTGCACCTGTATCATTACCGCCGTGACCAGCATCAAGGCAGATGATTTTACCTAGTAGACGATTGCTTTCGGGTTCATCTATTTTTGGAGTGGGACGATCTAAGGGAGTGGAGGCAACATAATCTTGGGAATAGATATAAACAATTTCATTGGCAGTATCATATGTGATTCGCCAATGAAGAGTTTGCGACATGGCTTTGAGAGTCATTAGTAAATCTCTGCTAACCCGGACATTAACAGGTACTTTTTGTCCATCTATGACTATCCGCATTATTGCACCTTCCTTTAAAGGCTATTTTAGTTTATAGTATTCACTAGGCTAGTAGGTGGTGAATATTGCTTCTATATAGCGAGATAAAGAGAATAAAAGAATCAAAATAGGAAAGATTATATATGAATTTATATGGGGTGATTTTATAATGAAAGTAGTTTTATCAACATTAAACGCAAAATTTATCCATTCGTCATTGGCTTTAAAATATCTTGAAGCTGTTTGCCGGTCAGTATGTCCTGAAGTTGTTAGTAAGGAATATACAATTAATAATGAATTACTTCATATTGTAAGTGATATTTATAGCTTGCAACCAGCTGTTATAGGTCTGGCATGCTATATTTGGAATGTGGATATGACTCTTAAAGTAGCAAATTTACTAAAAAAAGTATTGCCGAACCTGATTGTTGTATTGGGCGGACCTGAGGTTTCTTATGATGCAATCGATATTATGAAAAAATATGATTGTGTAGATTATATTGTACAAGGGGAAGGGGAGACTACCTTACCGGCATTATTAACGGCACTTCACTCTGATGCACCTGTCGAGGGTATTGCAGGTCTTGCTTATCGACAAAATAGGGAAATTATTGGTGGTGATCCACAGGTTATTCCTGATTTGGATACCATTCCTTTTCCTTATTGTGATGAAGATATAGAGAAACTAAATAATAAAATTATCTATTACGAAAGCACTAGAGGTTGTCCTTTTTCCTGTAGCTATTGCTTATCAAGTGCTACGCAGGGTGTGCGATTTTTTAGCTTATCAAGAGTATATAGTGATTTAACGTTTTTTGTAAAACATAATGTAAGGCAAGTGAAATTTGTTGACCGTACATTTAATGCGCGTAAAGAACATTATTTACCGATATTACGTTTTTTGGCTAAACAAGATTGTCGCACTAATTTTCATTTTGAAATTGCGGCGGATGTGTTAGACGATGAGGTATTAGAATTTTTAAAAGAGGTACCAGTTGGTCGGTTTCAATTTGAAATTGGTATTCAATCGACTTATGAACCGACTCTTCGTGAAATTTCTAGGAAAAATAATTGGGCAACTATTGTAGATTATGTTACGAGGATTATTTCCTATCAAAATATTCATGTGCATCTAGATCTGATTGTTGGGCTGCCTAAAGAAAACTACGCGCGTTTTGGTCAGTCTTTTAATGATGTATATCAGCTTAAACCTCATATGCTACAAATTGGATTTTTGAAAATGCTAAAAGGTTCTGGTATTAGAAATCATATTCATGAGAATCGTTACATATTTCTCGATGATGCACCATATGAAGTTTTAGCAAATAATTGTTTAACTTATGGAGAGGTTCGTAAGCTTAAAATTTTAGAAGAAGTGTTTAATCAAGTGTATAATACAGGGAGATTTCAGTGTACGCTACAGTTTTTAATAACCTTACATGGTAATGATGCATTTGCTTTTTATCATGATTTAGCTACTTATTGGGAAGAACATGATTTACATGTAGTCGCTCATAGTAGTAAGTCATTGTATAAATATATAATGGATTTTAGCCATGTTTATCATGAACAAGAATGTGAAGTGATCGAGGAGTTTTTGAAGTTCGATGCTCTAATGAGTGAAAAAGGAGCAGTTCGTCCAGAATTTTTATCATGGAATAAAGATATTTGGGCCAAAGAAAAGGGGAATTTTTGGAGTCATCATCAGCAAGTGCGTAAGTATTTG
Source organism: uncultured bacterium (assembly GCA_964292325.1). Taxonomy (GTDB): domain Bacteria; phylum Bacillota; class Negativicutes; order DSM-13327; family DSM-13327; genus CTSoil-075. The sequence goes on from CAXYVG010000073.1 coordinate 17,541, forward strand.
CCAGATTATACGTTTACAACCTGGCGAGATGTTAATAAAAAGTATCATATTGAAGTGTTTGCTATCGATATACCTAAATATCAGCAGTCGGGTAAGATTGTATATAATAAGACGGTTCTGTTATTTTCCTATGATCAAGTAAATGTGATGTATCAATCTCTTGACCATCATGGTTTTTGGGAAGCTCAGAGGTGTGAATCCGATGCGTTATAATATTTATTCAGAACATCTTAGAGAGCGTTATGGGGCAAAAGTGTATAAGTTACCTGTTAGTTTACCCGTTACCTGTCCTAATCGTGATGGTACGTGTGGAAGTGGTGGTTGCGTTTTTTGTGGTGAAATTGGTGCAGGTTATGAAAACCTACCAGCTTCGATGACAGTTGAAATGCAAATTGCTGCCAATCGGATACATATTGCAGCGAAATATAAAGCAAAAAAATTTATTCCGTACTTTCAAAATTTCAGTAATACGTATTTGCCGATTCAGCAGCTGAAGCAATATATAGAAGAAGCTTGTCAAGAAGATGTAGTGAGTATTGCGCTCGCAACTCGTCCTGATTGTGTAAATGACGAATATTTAGAAATGTTAGCAGAGGTTAGTGCGTCGAAAGGAGTCGACATCAGTATAGAGCTAGGACTGCAAACGGTTAACTATCATTCACTGCAGAAAATAAATCGAGGCCATACATTAGCGGAGTTTATTGATGCAGTACTACGCATTAAGCGGTATAAGATGGAAGTATGCGCTCATATTATACTGAACTTGCCTTGGGATGATGAACTTGATGTAATAGAAAGTGCCAAAATTTTATCGGCTATGGGTGTGGATCAGGTAAAGTTACATGCACTTTATATTGTTAAAGATACGCAAATGGCTGATTGGTATCAAAATGGTGAGATATCTCTCATTAGCAAAGAGGAATATATAGAAAGAGTTGTTACATTTCTAGAATATCTTCATCCTGATATTGTGGTACAACGTTTAATTGGACGAGCACCAGAAGCCAATACTTTATTTACAAACTGGCAGACGGGTTGGTGGAAAATTCGTGATGCGATTGAACAAATCTTAGTAGAACGCGATACTTGCCAGGGAAAATGCTGTACGTATTTAAATGGCAGTGCGGTACAAAAATTTTTGCATGTATAATCCATCCGATTCATTAAATTTCTTATTTACAAGAAGCGTAATTATTGATAGAATAAACCTTGTGATTTTAAAAATAGAGGTGTAGTTTTTAAAAATGGAAAAGATAGAATTATTGTCTCGTATTCGCAAATTGTCATCTGTAGTACATGGTTGTGATCTAGCTGAATATAACTTGCCAGAAGAAAGCATTGCAGAAATGCACCGAGTATTAGATGAGCTAAGTGAAAAGTATATTTCAGCATATTGTTAATGATATATGAGTGTCAGTAAAGACTAAAGTAAATGGCGATCATATTAGAAAGCTAATATGATCGTTTCTGTTTTATTTCGGAGTATTTTGAAAAAAACAAGAAAAAAAGATTGACATAACTTAATATAATATGTTAATATAAACGAGTTGCCGATGACGACAATGAAAAATGAAATAAAATATTGACATGGTACCATAGATGTGTTAATATAGTTGTCGGTTGCAATAAA
>CAXYVG010000074.1:0-19158 GCA_964292325.1 uncultured bacterium
ATACAAAATATTTTTGTACAATAAAAAAAAATAAGAATCATAAGCCAATAACGCCAAATTGCATCTGAAAGTTCAAATGCATTTTGACGTTTTTGGCTAATTTTATCGTATCCAGACGTTGTTAATCGATAGGAGTATATTTATTCTTTGCATCAATTTAAGTATAACCCGCCGTGTATGCTGGAATATTATTCCAATGGTTGCCTGTTCTTTGTTGTTTCCTGATTGAATTGTGGAAAGCTATTTTTTTAAGATCCGCATAGCATTGAGAACGGCTATTACCGTCACACCGACATCCGCAAAGACCGCTTCTCACATCGGGGCAATCCCAAAGGCACCCAGAATGAGGAACAGGCCTTTCGCCCCTAGAGCGAAGAGGATATTTTGCCAGAAAATGCGACGGGTATCCTTGGACACCTGCATGGCCGTCTCAAACCTGGAGAGTCTATCACCCAGATTGACCACATCAGCGGACTTGATTGCTGCATTTCTTGTAAACTTAATCGAAGCAGACCTTCCCTCTCCTCTGGTTCAAATTATAGGCCTAATAATGTTTGAATAGTGCCATTCTCAACCATGATATAAATACCTAAGCCAATGAAAACCAATGCGACAACAGGCTGCTTATATTTTTCTATGGTTTCGGCTACTAACGAAATCTTTGACAGTTTGTAACTGATATAGCAAAGGACCGCTATAGAAATTGCAAAAACGATTAACGCTACGGTGGTCTCTGGCCAGGTAAGGGACGTGAAATAGGGAATATATATTCCTAGATTATCACCTCCAGAAGCGATTGTGATTAGGGTTACTGTCCAGAGTAATCGATTAGCCCCTCCTTCTTCCAGTTTCTCAAGCACCCCTTCATCTTCCTGATCTTCTCCTCTTAGAGCTACCCGGACCCCTAAAAACAGGGGGATTAATCCCAGCAAACCGACAATCCAGTCTTCAGGAATAAGATTTAAGACGTAGGCTGCGAATAAACTAAAGGCAACTAAGGTCCCCATTCCTAGGTACTGTCCCCCAATAATCCCTTTCATTTTCCTCTTGGTATGGCTTTGAGAGAAAATAATCATGAGAATAAGGAGGTAATCAATACTTGTAGAAACATATACTGCGATGGCAGATACAATCATTTGTAACATGGTTATTCTCTCCAATCTATGAAATGAGTGATTCCCCTCTCTATAAACAACCAAAGACAGAGGAAGATAGTGCATATAAGATTTAGATTGTTGAGAAAGTTTCAAGACATTATTTGATGTTAATAGGTCTGAAAAATATCAATCTTGTAGTTCACATCCAACTTAATCAATCGCTTCCTCATGACAAACGTCATTCTACAACTATCTACAGCCATTTTATGCCTATCAAATGACCTTTTGAATATATTGTAACAGGAACTTCTTTAACTTTCCACGATAATGTATTTCATGTTCAAAAATGAGACAGCCAATACAAACGCTCACGTAACTAAAGACATAGGGGGTTGCCATCCTCCCAAATAATATTAATCAAATGAAAATTAAGAAGGTAAGATTGCCTGTATGAAATATCCATTTTTTGTTTTCAAGGAATGTAACGTTTAGCTAATTCTTTGAAATTTAAAAGTAGTTCATACTCTAATAAACGTTTGACTATTTGAGTGTAAATGTATAGAATGATATTACATCATTAAGATGTGTGTTTGAATAATACGAAAGGAGGAAATACTGTGATTAAAGATTACTGTGAAGTTTCGCTTTTTGATCAAGAAAAAGTTTCCAGGGCTAAAAGAAACCTGTCAGAGCAAAAACCAGTGGAGGCAGCACAAGTTTTTAAGGCCCTCTCTGATGATACAAGGATAAAGATTGCCTACGCTTTATTATTAGAGGACGAGTTATGTGTTTGTGATGTTGCAAATATCGTAGGCTCTACTACTGCAACAGCATCCCATCACTTAAGGTTGCTAAGAACTTTAGGTTTAGCCAAGTATCGTAAAGAGGGGAAATTAGTTTTCTACTCATTGGATGATGACCATGTAAAAAATCTCATAAAAATTGCTTTTGCACACCAAAAGGAGGTCGTTAAAGTTGAGTGAAACAATAACATCAGCAGAGAAAAATGTGTACCGAGTTGAGGGGTTATCTTGCGCAAACTGTGCCGGGAAGTTCGAGAGAAACGTCAAAGACATACCAGGAGTACAGGACGCCAAAGTGAACTTCGGCGCCTCCAAGATCTCCGTTTACGGCGAGCCAACGATCGAAGAGCTAGAAAAAGCGGGTGCTTTTGAGAACTTGAAAGTAATTCCGGAAAAAACGAGACGTCAAGTACCACAAGAGATGAATCAAGAAAAAAATGTATACCGAGTTCAAGGTTTTTCATGTGCAAATTGTGCAGGGAAATTTGAAAGAAATGTTAAAGAGCTTCCAGGTGTTCAAGATGCCAAGGTAAACTTTGGGGCATCAAAAATATCGGTTTATGGTGAAACTTCCATTGAAGAATTAGAAAAGGCTGGCGCTTTTGAAAACTTAAAGGTGGCTCCTGATGAACGGAGACAACAGGCTTCTCAAGAGGGGAAAGAGGTTAAAAAAGAAGAAAAAGTGCCATTCTATAAAAAACAGAGCACTTTACTCTATTCAGCCTTATTTCTTGTCTTTGGTTACCTTTCCTCATCTGTTAATGGGGATGAGAACATTGTTACTACATTATTATTTGTAGCATCTATGTTAATCGGAGGATTATCACTCTTTAAAGTCGGTTTACAAAACTTGATTCATTTTGACTTTGACATGAAAACCCTTATGACAGTAGCTGTTATAGGTGGTGCCATTATAGGAGAATGGGCTGAAGTTTCCCTTGTTGTCATACTCTTTGCGATTAGTGAAGCTCTGGAACGGTTTTCTATGGACAAAGCTAGACAATCGATTCGTTCATTAATGGACATCGCGCCAAAGGAAGCCCTTGTAAGGCGGAATGGGCAAGAAATCATGATCCATGTTGATGATATCATGGTTGGAGATATTATGATTGTTAAACCTGGTCAAAAGATTGCCATGGATGGTGTCGTTGTCAGTGGTTACTCTGCTGTCAATCAGGCAGCTATAACAGGTGAGTCAGTCCCTGTTGCCAAAATCGTTGATGATGAAGTATTTGCTGGTACTTTAAATGAAGAAGGGTTACTTGAAGTAAAAATAACCAAACTAGTAGAAGATACAACGATTTCTAAAATTATTCATCTTGTAGAGGAAGCCCAAGGGGAACGCGCTCCATCTCAAGCGTTTGTTGAAAAATTCGCTAAATATTATACACCAATCATAATGGTCATTGCTGCATTAGTTGCTATAGTCCCGCCTTTATTCTTTGATGGCAGTTGGGAAACATGGGTTTATCAAGGGTTAGCTGTTCTTGTTGTTGGTTGCCCTTGTGCGTTGGTCATATCGACTCCTATTTCTATTGTTTCAGCGATTGGGAATGCTGCGAAAAAAGGTGTCCTTGTAAAAGGAGGGGTTTATTTAGAAGAATTGGGAGCCTTAAAGGCCATCGCATTTGATAAAACCGGTACACTGACAAAAGGTGTTCCAGTTGTAACAGACTTTACAGTATTAAATAAAAAAATGGAAGAGAAAGAATTGCTTTCCATCATTACAGCTCTTGAGTACCGTTCGCAGCACCCTCTTGCTTCAGCGATTATGAAAAAAGCAGAACAAGAAAATATCTCTTATTCAGATGTAAATGTGGAGGATTTTTCTTCAATTGCGGGCCGAGGTATAAAAGGGTTTATAAACGGAACATCCTATTATATAGGCAGTCCAAAACTTTTCAAGGAATTATTTGTTCCCGACTTTAGCCAAGAGTTCGAGGATAAGGTTAGACACCTCCAAAATCAAGGGAAAACTGCGATGATAATTGGTACAGAACAAAATATTCTTGCAGTTATTGCCGTAGCAGATGAAGTTCGTGAATCAAGCAAAGATGTGATTCAAAAGCTACATCAGTTAGGGATCAAACAAACAATAATGCTAACTGGCGATAATCAAGGTACTGCAAAGGCAATAGGAGAGCATGTTGGAGTATCGGATATTCAAGCTGAACTGATGCCTGAAGATAAGTTGGACTATATCAAAAAATTAAGATCCGAGTATGGAAAGGTAGCTATGGTGGGCGATGGCGTTAATGACGCCCCTGCGTTAGCAGCTTCTACAGTGGGAATTGCCATGGGTGGAGCTGGGACAGATACAGCTATTGAGACGGCAGACGTTGCGTTAATGGGAGATGATTTGAGAAAACTTCCATTTGCTGTAAAACTAAGCCGTAAAGCTCTAAATATAATTAAGGCTAACATTACCTTTGCTATTGCTATTAAAGTCATTGCATTACTACTAGTTATACCTGGTTGGCTAACGCTTTGGATTGCCATTCTTTCAGATATGGGGGCAACTCTTTTGGTAGCATTAAATAGTTTACGACTTATGCGGGTTAAAGAATAAAAGTGAAGGCTTTCCGTTTGTTTGGAAAGCCTCTTTCTCATAATTTTCAAATAGTTGATTTGATTTAGATAGAAACCTTTCAAATAGGGTATATGTAAAAATATCAGGTTATGTAGATGAATAGTTAAAATCTTTACATAATACTTTAAAATCGCTAGGAGGAAACAAAGATGACTGAGAAAGCACAAAAAGACGTAGATGTGTTAATTATAGGCGCGGGATCAGGCGGTTACGTTGCTGCCATACGCGCTGCTCAATTAGGAAGAAAAGTGGTCTTGGTGGATAAAGCAGAATTGGGAGGGGTTTGCCTCAACCGTGGCTGTATCCCCTCCAAGGCTCTTATTAGCGCTTCTGAGCGAGTCAAACACATAAAGGGCGCCAATCTAATGGGAATAAAAGTTTCTGGTGAAGTGGAAGTAGATATGCCGGAAGTAGTGAAGTGGAAGGACGGCGTTGTTAATAAACTAACGAGTGGGGTTCAATCCTTGCTAAAAGGCAATGGGGTGGAAGTCATTAGTGGGGAAGCGTATCTCACTGAACCTCATACTGTAAGGATAAGAACCGAAAACGGTGAGCAGTTCTATTCTTACAAAGACTTAATCCTTGCCATAGGATCCTTGCCAACTGAGTTAAAAAATATCCCATTTGATAGAAAAAGGATTATCTCTTCAACGGAGGCATTGACGCTTCAGGAAATACCGAAGCATTTGATTGTAGTGGGTGGCGGTTATATCGGTTTAGAATTGGGGACTGCTTATGCCAAATTTGGGGCTAAGGTGACCATCCTTGAGGGAACCGATACAATTCTCCCGGGTACGGATTCTATGCTTACAAATGTAGTAAAACGCCATTTGAAGGAGCTTGGAGTCACCGTTATAACGAATGCTTTCGTCCAAGGCGGAGAGAATACAGGTAATGAAGTAAATGTTCATGTTCAGGTAAATGGGAAGGACGAAATTGTTAATGGGGACTATTGTCTAGTTTCCATTGGAAGAAAACCCAATACAGGGAACAGTGGCTTGGAAAACATCGGGGTCGAATTAGACCAGCGCGGTTTTATTAAAATCAATGAAAAATGTCAAACAAATGTTGAACATGTCTATGCTATTGGAGACTGTGCAGGCGGCCATCTTCTTGCCCATAAAGCTAGTTACGAAGGGAAAATCGCTGCAGAAGTGATTAGTGGGATGAAGAGTGCGATTGATTTTCAAGCAATGCCTTTTGTCATCTTTAGTGACCCAGAAGTCGCTTATACAGGGTTAACGGAGAGCGAGGCAAAGGCAAAGGGATATGAAACGATTGCCAGCCGTTTTCCATTCCAAGCAAACGGAAGAGCTCTATCTGTTTCGGACGCTGATGGTTTTGTCCAGATTGTCGCGGAGAAGGACACCAATTTGGTGCTAGGTGTGCAAATGGTAGGACCAGAGGTATCCTCTCTCATTGCTGAAGCTGTCTTTGCAATTGAGGCCGGAGCAACTGCAGAAGATCTCAGCCTCACCATCCATGCACATCCAACCTTGCCGGAACCCCTCATGGAAGCTGCTGAAGGGGTTTTGGGGCATGCTATCCACATGCTCAATAAGAAACAGTAAGTAGAAACCAAAAAGCTGGGACAATCAATGTTACCTGATTGAAGCAAAAAGAAAGCTAGTAAAACCTTAACCTGGACTCTATAACCTGAATAATTCATAGCTCTATAATTTAAGCTGGTTTCTTGAATAAATTAATCGTTCTTGGAAAAATTGGGAATTTTTCTACAAAATAGTGCGTTCTCGAAGTAGATTTTAACTAAATGAACCTTCTTACGATTCTCTTGTTTGTTTGAAGGCATACTTCTCCCTTGTAGACGATTGATTCAAAAAATTAACGTGATGACTGATTTAAATCCATTGACTGGATCGCCGTAGGCGCTCGAAGACCCTATAGAATTCAGTTTGATACACATGATAACTCGACAATTTTAGATAGGCTCGTCTGCCTGTTTGCACAAGTTTGCCAGCGACTTTAAGGAATGTTAGTCGGATGGAATGAATAGTCATCCCTTGGTTCTTTTTATCAAAGCCGATAGTCTTTAGACAGTTGATGAGGTTGTATGCAAGCAGACTAATCATCATTCTGACATAATTTTCTAAGAAGCGTGGACTATCTGTTTTATCGAAATAAAAGCCACCTTTCGCTTCTTTGATGAAATTCTCCATTGTCCCTCGCTTGCCGTAAAGAGAGAATATGACTTCAGGTGAGACATTAATTCAGGAAAAAACTTAAGGAAATAATCAAGAGGAATAAAACCATGTTTGCTGATTTGGACGAGATTGATAAAGATATGATCATTGACTATACAATAGCTGGGATTATAGCTGTATATCAAACTTGGTTTAGAAACAATCAGAACGTGTCTATTGATGAGATTTCAGTTAAGCTTTCTGAACTTTCTGCAAATGGATTCAATTATTTCATTAAAGGCTAATGTGAGAAGAGAAAAGAGGTAAGATGATGTCAGAATTTATTTTAAGTTCTTGTTCGACTGCAGACTTAACAGAAAAGCACTTCAACAGTCGTGGTATAAATTATGTTTGTTTTCATTTTATGGTAGATGGAAAAGAATATAAAGATGATCTTGGTAAGTCGATTTCATATGACGATTTTTATAAAGCAATGAGTAATGGGGCTGAGACGAAAACATCACAAGTAAATGTAGGAGAGTTTGTAGATTACTTTTCTTCGTTTCTGAAAGAAGGGAAGGATATTTTACACGTATCACTGTCTTCAGGATTATCTGGAGTATATAATTCAGCGTGTGCAGCAAAGCAACTATTGGAAGCGGAATATCCGGATCGAAAAATATACATCGTTGACTCTCTTGCGGCATCGTCTGGTTATGGTTTATTGATGGATAAACTGGCAGATCTAAGGGACGACGGATACACACTTGAACAGTTGTATGACTGGGTAGAAAATAACAAACTGAATCTACATCATTGGTTTTTTTCGACTGATTTATCTTTTTATGTTAAAGGAGGAAGAATCTCAAAGACATCTGGATTTGTTGGAACAACATTTAAAATCTGTCCATTGTTAAATATGGATGAAAATGGAAAATTAACTCCTCAACAAAAAGTAAGAGGTAAGAGACGTGTAATTAGTTTAATTGTAGATAAAATGAAAAATCATGCTATTAAAGATCTTGAATATTCTGATAAATGTTATATATCTCATTCTGCTTTTAATACTGAAGCTCAAGAAGTCGCGAGATTAATCGAGGAATCATTTCCCAACTTGAAGAACAAGGTTGAAATAAATAATGTTGGAACTACAATAGGTTCACATACCGGTCCAGGAACTGTGGCACTCTTCTTCTGGGGAGACTCAAGAAAAAATAGATGAAACCTTTAAACTTCCCACTTCACATATTATTTTGCATCGATAGCTAAGCTACAACACACATAGAGTGCGTGGTTTCGATACGTCGGGACGATACCTAGAAATCCTTAGATTCCAGCACTTTGAGCGATTTATCACGTTCATTGATACTAAGGACAAAAGTCTTTATAAAGAGATCAAAAACCGGGTGCTGGTGTCAGTAGTGATCGAGGTCGTATAAGGGGACACGTTATTACATGCTGGCAAACAAAATTAACCGTTCACCGAAGTAAAAAGAAACTAGATCCACAGCACATACTATTTTGAGTTGCAAAAAGGAAAATATCATGGACACACTGGCTTGATGATGCATGATACCGCTCCAACTCAACGGAATTATTATGTCCTAGGGAACTATGAATACGACACCGATTATTATCGAGCTCAATGAATCTGAGGATATTCTGACGAATAGTATCGGTGGTATAATAAAAAATAAGTGAGTACGGCGACTAGTTTCGTCCAGTAAATGCGGAATAGTCGTCCACTGAATGCGAAAGTTGTCGTCCATTCCGCTAATTGATTGAAGAGAATAAGAAATTAATCAAAACAGAGCCCAATATGAGCTCTGTTTTTCATCTTAAAATAAATTAATAGATTATTCGTATTCCTTCATAGCTTGTTCAAGGAACTTAGTGGCTAAATTAACCATTTCGTCAGCCGAAGGCTGCTCTTCATCGTCTAAGTAATAGGGTAGTAGTAACGAGGATAGATTTAAGTCGACGTCTTCTGGAAGGTATCGTCGAAAATTAAAAAGAGCGATACGAGTTTCAACTTCAATCGGAATCATTTCATGCCCTCCAAACCGTGACGCTCTCGCATAGACACTTCGCCGTCGACTATGATTTGGTGAGAATTATGCTTGATCCGATCCAGAATCGCATCAGCTAATTGAGTGTGCTTAATTTTTTCATGCCAACCTTCCGGTGAAAATTGAGAACAGAAGATGGTGGAAGTTTGTTTTAATCGCGCTTCAATGATTTCAAAAATGTGAACACTATCCTCCAACGACAACTCCATTAATAACCATTCATCAATGATAAGCAGTTCAATTTTCGTGTACTTTTTAATCAGTTTATGATAAGAACCATCAGCCTCATATTTCGCTAAAGCTAGCTCGTCAATTAATTCTGGAAGACGGATATACTTCACTTTTCTGAATTGACGACAGGCTTGAATACCGAAGGCATTAGCTATCCAGGTTTTCCCGTTTCCAGAAGCACCCATCAAGATAATATTCTGGTGGTTATCAATGTATCCTCCTTGTGCGAGTTTAGAAATAAGGTTTTTATCCAGATGTCGATCGGGATAGTATTCAATTCCTTCGATAGACGCATTTGGATCACTAAATGTTGCCTGATGAATTAAACGTTCTAATTAATTTGATTTACGGCGGGCAGATTCAGCGTCTACTAACAGCTCAAATCGTTCCTCAAATCCTAAGGATTGGGTGGTTTCGTCCATTGTTTGTTGCTCATATAGGTCAGCCATTCCGCTCAAATGCATAGCCTTTAATTTTTCAAGTGTTTGTTCATTTCTCATTATTTTTTACCTCCGAAGTAGGCTGCACCACGGACAAAACCATACTTGTTGTCCGTTTGCTCCTCTATAATTGATTTTTTTGAATGATTATCCAAAGTTTTCTTTCGTTTCTTTGCACGACTGAGAATGGATTTGAGTAATGAGTTGCTGGGTTCCTTTGCGACAGACATCAATGTATGACAGCCAGCTTCTAATTCTTCGGACGTGTATTTAGAGGCTGTATTTCTCAATGTAGCGAGTAATTTCAGGGCTTTTTTCTCGACATTATTGGAAAGAATATAGTCGACATACGCATAAGTATTTGGCCCAATATCTTCTGACCATAGTAAATTTTCTTTAGGGGTATGTGTTAAATAACGGCGGTGATTATCCGGCATATGATCGATATTTGAAGAGTATTGCCCAATGTCGCCCCGAAGTCGTTTATGAGATGCAATTCGGTGCTCGTTGAAGTACACTTCTATTAGGTGGTCAGTTATTCTTACTTCTACTTCGTCATGGACATATTCATAGGGAACGGAATAAAACATACGCTCCACTTGAATATGATAATCTAATTGGACTTTAGATATCCGCCATTGAGACTGTGTAAAGCGCGGGTGACGAAGGGAGCCTAAGAACGGAAGTTCTTCTTCCTGAAAGACTATATATCTGGAACCAGGTCTTTTTTGGAAAGAGTCTTGATTCAATTCTTGCGTCTTCTCAGAAATGGCTTGATTCAATTCTTTTAAACTAAAGAAGGTTTCATTACGCAAGGCGGCGCTGACTTGGCGGCTAATAAAACCGGCGTTTCCTTCAACCGAGGATTTGTCTTTTGGAGCTCTCACACGCGCAGGAACGATGGTAAAACGGTAATAGTCGCTTAATTGGCGGTACCCTTCATTCAAAGGTGGTTCTGAGTAATCCGTTTTTGTTACCCCTGTTCTCAAGTTATCCGAAACGACCGTTTCAGGTATTCCTTGAAAAAATTCTAAGGCATGAATATGAGCCGTCAACCAGTTATCGGTTTTCATATCGTAAAACCCTTCAACATAGCTGTATTGACTGAATGGCCAAGTGGCTACGAAAATGTAGACTTTGATGTCTTCACCATTTTCACTGTTTTTAACGGATAACGTACTGCCTGCCCAATCCACTTCTAAGATTTCACCGGGTTTGCGATGAATAGGCATGGTTAATTTGTACTTCTTGCCGTAGTGCCCATATTTTTCACAAAACGTCCGATAAGCGTAAGGCATCTTGTTTTGAATCTTTGCCTCTTGTTCGTACTCTTTATGTAAGAGTTTGAGCGTGACATTCTTTTTGAGCAGTTCTTTATGGATATAATCCCAGTCGGGGTCGTAATACCCACGTTGATTAGCACTTTTCTCAGGGAATAGATAATCTTCCAACCAAGAATTGGTCATTTTTTCAGTAAGTTCTTCTAAGCCTTTGGCTTTTGCTTGATTCACCACCTCTCTAATTTTGTCTCTTGAATGTCCCGTACTGGAAGAGATTGTCCGTTGAGAAATCCCTTGTAGATGCATTTCAAGAATTTTATGATAATTGATCATACAAATAACCTACTGTAACTTATTTGTATGAAAACTCATACATAAATTAAGTATACAGAAGGTTATCAATTTGGACGATTATTTTCGCACTTGATGGACTTTTTGCCCGCATTCAGTGGACGAAAGTTCCGCACTGGTGGACGATTCCTAATGCCGTATTCAAGAAGCGTGGACTATCTGTTTTATCGAAATAAAAGCCACCTTTCGCTTCTTTGATGAAATTCTCCATTGTCCCTCGCTTGCCGTAAAGAGAGAATATGACTTCAGGTGAGACATTATCGGATAGATTAGTCACAATGAATGCGTGTTGAAAGAGGAATTCTCCTGCTTCACGGATTGATCGAATACAGACACGACGGGGTTTCGACCATGATTGTGCTTGATAAGGCATTGAAAAATACTGAACTTCCCGATCTTCCCATTTTTGGTTATCCCCGTAAAGAACGGATTGCTCAGCTAATTGACTTAACCTCCGATTGTTCTTTAATCGGACCACATACTGACTTTCATTTTCTTCACAAGACTCATACACCTCTGGTGTTGCGAAGCCGCTGTCCCCACGAACCAATATGTCAGTATTCGGTATCGATTCATTGTAGTGGTGTAACAATGGGTCGATAAAGGCTTTCACCCCTTTAGATGTGTACTGATTACCTGAACGCAGTTCAGCTTTTAAGAAATCTCCAGTCAGTCCGTCAAAGGCAACTAATGGGTGGTAGCCGTAGGTTTGATAATGTGCATTATAATCTGTTTGTTCTTGATGGCCAAAGGTATCTGAATGAGTGGAATCGAGATCAATGATTAACTCGGTGTCATTGCGAATCAAACGCGCTTTATCAATGAGTGACTGATTTAATGATTGTAATTGACCCACATTTTCCGTGGTGAAACGATCCAGAAACCGTGAAATTGACGATTGTGAGGCTAATTGTTTTCTGCCTAACACCATTTGAAAGACTGGATCCTGTCGTAACAGATTACCTGACGAGTCTGCCGAATAACCAGCAATCAGTTGCATAATGAGCTGTTCTAATATCGCTAAATTATCATGCGTGTAGTAAGCACGGTTATCTTTAATGACCAGAAGTGATTTTGCCAAATCAGAAAACTTGAAGGTATCCATTACTTCTTTAACTAAGACTAAACCCGAATCACTCGATAAGCGACCACCTGTATGCGAAATGATGATGTTTGAATTGAATTTTACCTGGTTTTTGTGTAAGCTAATCATGAAGAGAACTCCTTTCTTATGGTTGGTTTAGACACCTTTACCATATCAGAATGGGGTTCTTTTTTCATCACTTAACAGGTGAAAATGAAAAAGTAAATTTAAGCTGCCGTTAGGCAGTTGGCACATGTTTCAACGAAAAGTATGAATTATTCAGGTATAAAGTGAGCTCTTAAGAAGAGATTCTTTATAGAGTCTTTTTTTGTACCCACAATGGAAGCTAAAGAAGCTGATTCCGGTGGAATACCGGAATCAGCTTCTGAGATAAACTGCCTGAGCACTCTTTAATTATCCTTGATTTGGAGACTAGAGTAGCCATTTTTGCCTGCCTATCCAGCAATCCGACAGTTCATTTCCTTTTCCTTCTTCGCTGCCCCTTTCTTCCTACTCCCTTTTGGACGTAGTGCCCTCTTCTTTTTCGAAAAAGAGGAGGTAGACGATCATGGTACCCACTCCGATGGTGAGGAAAACATCTGCCACGTTGAATATCGGGAAATCAATGAAATCGAATCGGAGCATATCCACCACATAGCCGAGACGCATGCGGTCAATGAAGTTGCCCAAAGCCCCCGCCAGGATGAAGGAGAAGCTGATACCGGCCAAAATGCTCCTTTGCGGCAGGTTATGGAAGGTGTAGACCAGATACCCCACCACCAGGACGGTGATGATGAAGAAGAGGCCCATCCTCCCTTGCAATATCCCCCAGGCGGCCCCACGGTTCTGGATGTAGTACAGGGAAAAAATATTTGGGATAACTTCCAGCTCATCGTACAAGGCGAAATTCTGGACGATTCCCCACTTCACTAGTTGATCTATGGCAATCAAAACAGCTGCCAGTAAGTAATATAAAATCATACAGCAACCTCTCTTTATCAGTAATACAAGCACTATTCATTGTAGACGACAGGAACGAGGAAGTATAGTTCTTCGTCGGAACATTATTCGCCTACTTCTTGTATATTTTCAAATCCTTTCTCTTAAAGCAATTCTAAAATCCATCCTTATAAATGCCTGTTGCTTGAGGGGAATGTTTTTCTGTTAATGGTATGTTACAGATTTGTTATAAGTTTAATATTATTGACTCAACCGCCATCATTTCGTCTATACTTATCATGATATTATTTTTTGTCAGTAGAGGAGAAGTGGAGATTGAAAAGGGAATTGTTGAAAAAGGTGAGCCTTAGCACATTGGTAGTACTTTATTAGCACAATTAGCGCAATCGATCCCATCGAGGATCCATTCGTGTTGTTTCTTGTTCTCGTCCATTGCGTCTCTCCTTATTGAATATTAGTTTGAATGGCTTTCTCTATAATCCCAACAGGGTTTGAATGGTGCCATTTTCCATCATAATATAAATTCCTAATCCAATAAAAACCAGCGAGACTATCACCCGCTGATACTTCTCGATTGTTTCTGATATCAAGGTAATTTTTGATAATCTGTAACTGATATAGCAAAGGATCGCCACAGAGATGGCGAAAACAATTAACGCTACACCAATTTCAATTCCAGCTAGTGATGTAAAGTAAGGGATATAAATACCTAGATTGTCACCACCGGAAGCCACGGTAATCAGGGCTACCGTCCAAAATAATCGGTTTCCCCCTCCTGCTTCCATTTTTTCAAGCACTTCCTCTTCATCTTCATCCTGCTCTCCCTTGAAAGTAATCCGAATTCCTAAGTACAGTGGAATCAATCCCAACAAACCAATAATCCAGTCTTCAGGAATGCGGTTTAAAACATAAGCTGCAAATAAACTGAACGCAACGAGCATTCCCGTTCCCAGGTATTGTCCCCCAACGATTCCCTTCATCTTCCCCTTCGTGCTGCTTTGAGAGAAGATAATCATGAGGATCAGGAGATAATCAATACTGGTAGAAACATAAACCGCAAGGGCAGATATAATTGTTTGTAACATAGGTGCGCTCCCATCTAAGATATAAGTTGCAAGTCTTCTCCCACTCTTAAGACCGAGCGAATAAAAGTCACTATTTCTTCGTTGGCCAGCGAATAGTAAACCATCTTCCCTTCTTGATACGATACTGTGACACCGTTTTTCTTCAAGAAGCGCAAGTGGTGAGAAGTTGACGCCATACTGGCATTAATGATTGCGGCTAAATCGCATACGCACATCTCTTTATAAGTAGCGAGTGCATATAAAATCTTTATCCTTGAAGAATCCCCTAGACACTTGCTCAGTACTAATAAATCCGCAAAATCTTTATCTTTCAGT
Source organism: uncultured bacterium (assembly GCA_964292325.1). Classification (GTDB taxonomy): domain Bacteria; phylum Bacillota; class Negativicutes; order DSM-13327; family DSM-13327; genus CTSoil-075. Next base: position 14,447 of record CAXYVG010000074.1, read on the forward strand.
TCCGTTTGAACCTGGTCAACTTTTTCTGCATGAATAATCGTCGTTTTACAAACGTCCAAATCTATATTTTTCATGTTTACACCCCTTTCATTCAAATGTTCGTTTGAATGAAGTGTAGCACATTCTCTCTTGTTTTTCTATATTATTGGAGTCGCATTTACGCATTAATTCAGATTTTCTGCTAAAAATTACGACCCTTCTATTGTAAATCCTCTAAAGTTCAAAGTTTGAAATCATAGTAGTTATTAATTTTCTGGAAAAAGTTTTTGATATTTATCGCCTAGTATTCCTTACAACCACAGAAAGAAAAACAATTCAGTCAATTGCCACACCGTGGACTTCATCAAAAAAACCGCATGCGGACAACTGAAATCTACTATATTCTGCATGAAGCCATTCAAACACATAGAGAAGTTGCCATACAAATAGAAGCCATTGATTGCAACGGCTCCTATCAGGAAGATATCATCGGCTTCATTAAGAATTCCGATTTGCTCGGTATTTATATAAAGAATCAAAAAGTTCACTATGATGAGATACGAAACATCCAATTTTACACTTAAAAACTGGTTTTATAGCTTGAATAGCGTTCCATTGAAGCGAATACCAGGAGGGTTTATTTCGGATTGGGAAAATCAAAGGCTAATTTATTATTAACCAACTTCAATTTGGTGTTGAAAGGCGTGCCTTTTTTATTCTTAAATCCTTTTATGAGGCTGGTTTCTTGTTTAGATAAAAGATCCTTTACGTTTTTCTTCGTGAGTGTTTTTCCGCTCCATTTTTTAGGCAAGGTGAATGTACACCCCTCACGATAACCCACACATCCAAAGAACTTCCCTTTATCTAGAACATTCTTACGACATTGCGGACATGCACCCATGGCAGTGACTGCTTCGCCTTTTTCAGCATGTTTTTTTATCGCACTGTTTTCAAATGTACCCGGTACTTTTTGGATTAAATGGTTAATAAAGTTTGTAATACTGCTCAAGAACGCTTCTTGTGTACCTTCCTGATTGCGTATTTTTTTAAGGTACTTTTCCCATTTAGCAGTCATAGAAGCGTTGGCTATCTCATCATTTTGAATGACTTCACAAAGCGTCTCACCTTTTGGTGTGACCAGGACATTATTTTTCTGAAGCGTGATATAGTCTTGCTTTTTCAAAGTTTCAATCACATTTGCGCGCGTCGCATCCGTCCCAATGCCTTCGGTTTCTCTTAAGATAGCTTTATTCTCTTCATCTTCAGCGTCGCGACCAACGTTTTTCATGGCCGTAATCAGGGTTCCCTCTGTGTAATACTTGGGTGGCTGTGTTTTCCCTTCCTTGGCGTAAAAATGACTCGCCACCGCGTCACCTTCTCTTACAGTGGGAAGTGTTTGATTTTCTTCTGTCGTCTTTTTTATTTCTTTCTCGTTTTTGTAAAACTTCCGCCAACCAATCGCTTTTTCTACTTTACCGGTCGTCTTAAACAAAACAGCATGGACGGTGGTTTCGATCGTTGTTTCATCGTAGATATAAGGTTTTTCAAACATACTCAACGTGCGATACAAGATTAATTCATATATATTTCGTTCCTTTTGAGATAAAGCTGCTAAGTTTGACAACGTGCGCGTCGGGATAATGGTATAATGTTCCTGTACGTTTGCACCATCGACATAGCGCTTGTTCTCTTTTAACTGCGGTTCAGCAATCGTTTCATTCACTAAATTTAGATAGCTGGGAAGAGCGTTTTTTTAATAGTCAAACTCCGGACTACCAATATAGTTCGTATCGGTACGCGGGTAAGAAACTAGCTTTTTCTCGTACAGACCTTGCACGACTTTCACCGTTTCTGAAGCACTGTAATGAAACCGTTTGTTCGCTGTCGCTTGTAAATCGGAAAGACTAAAGAGTTTGGGTGCAAACTGCTTCTTTTCTTCCGTCTTTACGGATGTGATTTTTCCGGGAGCATGATCGTTTAGTTCATGTTTCTTTTTAAAAGCCTCTAAATCGTATTCACTATCAAAACGACCTGCATATTTCCCTTGGTAAATGCCTTTTTTATGACTAAATCTGCCATATAATTCGAAGAAGGATTTACTAACGAATGCCGCAATTTCTATGTTCCGCTGGTAGATGAGGTATAAGGTCGGTGTTTGGACACGGCCAATACTAAAGACGCCCTTCATGCCGTTTTTTTGCATATAAAGTGTGTAAAGACGCGAGAGGTTCATGCCCACTAGCCAATCAGCGATTTGTCTGGTTTCGGCCTCTTTATAGCTGGAATAGAAGGCTTCTCCATCACGTAAGTTTCGGAATCCCTTTTTTATTTCTTCTTTTTCCAATGAATTAATCCAGAGGCGTTTGAGTGGCTTATGGTCATTTCCTGAAAGATTAATGATTAAACGTGCAATCGCTTCTCCCTCTCGATCGCTATCAGTGGCGATAATAATCGTTTCTGCTTCATCTAAATGCTTTTTAACGATGGTGTATTGCTTTTTCTTTCCATCACTGACTTTGAACCGATACTCGGTTGGCAACAGCGGCAATGTATTCAAGTCCCATTTTTTCCATTCCTCATGGTAATCTTCAGGGGAGAAAAGGGCAACGAGGTGACCGAATCCATACGTAATGACGGCATGCGAAAATTCTTTGTCGGACACAACAAAGTAGCCATCTTTACGCTCTGAATGATCAAAAGCGTCTGCGTAAGCGGATGCTTGACTGGGTTTTTCGGCCAAAATAACTGTTTTACTCATTCGCTCACTTCTTTCTTAGCTTACTTGACAATATATCAAATTTGATATATTGTTTGTTTATACAGAACGTGATAGGAGTTTCTATGAAAAAATACGAAATAGAAATTTATGAAGATAAAAAAGGGCAAAGTCAAATCATGGATTGGATCAAAGAATTAGATCGTAATCCAACAAAAGAAAACAAATCGACTTTAAAAAAGCTCTACTACCAAATTGAACGCCTTGAATATGATGGCACATTTGTAGGAGAACCGCTAGTAAAACAAATTGAGGGGAAACTGTGGGAACTACGTCCCATCCCTAATCGGGTCTTTTTCGCAACACTAGAAGATAATCAGCTAATTTTATTGCACCAATTTAGAAAGAAAACACAAAAAACGCCCAAAAAAGAAATCGAACAAGCGAAACGTGAACTAGCTGATTGGCTAGAACGTAAGAAAGGATAATTAATATGAAATGGACCGATGTAAAGAAAGATATTAGCAGCATTTCGCAAGAAGATAAAAATCTAATTGAATTGACCGCTCTATTAGCTAGCTTGCGTAAAGAAAAAAAAATGACGCAAAAAGAATTAGCTGACAAGGTGCATGTATCTCAAGCTCAAATAGCTCGGGTAGAAAATTTTTCTTATGCTCCCTCTTTAAAAACCATTACCAAAATTGCAGATGGTTTAAACTTAGAACTCACATTCATCGACAAAACAACAAAAAAATTGGTGAAAAATTAAATGATGAATGTCAGTCTGTCGTTCTAAAATTAAAAGCAGCGCTATCAACACTCTTTTTTGGGGTTGGCAGCGTTGCTTTTAATGCCTCTTGAATAAATAAAAAAGTTCCTAAACGAAAAATGATTATTTAAGCGACTCAAAAGTTTTATCTTCTCCGAATTGCAGCATTCGCCAACATCTTAGCACCTGAAATGGTGCTCCTTCCACTACCTGTTGTGAACCACATGGATTTTGCGATGCTCGGGCCTTTAATAATCACAAACCCCATTCCAATCAATCCGGCTAACTTTACCCAATTAAAATCATCAGACATGAGAATCTGCGTAAACAGTAACATCGATACGATTTCCAGCAACAAGGTCACAATCTGACTCAAGAATTCGCGCCACCAAATGCCCATATAGTTATGTTCATCATTAATAATAGTAATAGCCGCAAACACACTGGTCAGTTCCAATATCAAGAGTTCTGCGTGGACAATGCAGACTTTCACCAAAAACACCCCAATGACCACCATAATGAGGATACTGGCCACTAACGTGCTAAAAGTCGTATTGAATATTTTTACAAAGTTATCTGATTCCTGAAGTGACTTTAAGTCTTGTATTGTTAGAACACCAATAGAGCCAAACATGTAATTTCCTAAAGGCTGCACAAAACGATCCATAATAAAATATAACAACGTTGGTAGTATCAACACCATAGAGGATGACTTTAATATACCAACAATCATGGACCAAATATCGGCTTCGGCAGATCCTTCAGCTTCACTAAGTTGATAAATTAATATTTTTACCAGTACCATCACAACCAGTAAAATTCCGCCAAAGAAGACAAAGACGCCATAAAGATTTGTCGCAAAACCATTAAGGCCTTCATAACCAAAGATAAACTCGGATAATATATTAAAAATTGTCGTCGTTCCATCTTCCACCCATTCTTGAAACATCCTTAATATTTTATCACCCATCTATGGCACCCCTTATTCACTAATGCTGAATATCTTCCATTTACCATCTTCCTGGCACATTGTAATTTTTAAATCATTTGAATGCATACCATACTCCTCACTGCCTACATCGAAAATTACTTGTTTATTGTCAGAGTCTATTTCATAGTCGTTAATGACATACTTAGTCCATAAAATCTGATTGCTTGAGTCATCTAAAAAATCTAATTTATTTGGAATAGGATCGACCGCCTCGTATTGCCTCACAACTTTAGTTTTAGCTATCTGATATTCTTCGC
>CAXYVG010000075.1:0-18280 GCA_964292325.1 uncultured bacterium
AAGCCTGTAGTGGACTTTCACCACCAAGTTATCGCCCATTCGGGGCAAACTAAATGAGCCCCTGAATCTATTTATAGATTCAGGGGCTCATTTATTAATACCCTTTCGTTACACCTTTGGTCCTGCCTCAATAATTTTAGCAGGAATCTGATCGCCAAATCTCGTAAAGTTTTTGATAAATAACTTCGCAAGTTCATGAGCCTTCGTATCATATGCTTCTTTATCCTGCCATACATTACGAGGCTTTAATATTTCTGAAGGAACATTCGGACATGTCGTAGGAACATACACGTTAAAGATAGGGTCTAGTTCATAAGCAGCATCAACCAATTGTCCCTCAATAGCAGCTGTGACCATTGCTCTAGTATAAGATAATTTCATCCTTTTTCCTACACCATACGCTCCTCCAGACCAACCTGTATTAATTAAAAATACATTCGTATTATGTTTTTCTAATTTTTCACCTAACAAATTAGCATAGACTAGCGGTGATAATGGCAAAAATGGTTCGCCGAAACAAGCAGAAAAAGTAGCTTGTGGCTCTGTAATTCCTCGCTCTGTACCAGCTAATTTACTAGTATAACCTGATAAAAAATGATACATCGCTTGTTCTTTGGTTAATTTAGAAACAGGAGGCAAAACACCAAATGCATCAGCGGTTAGAAAAATCACCGTTTTCGGATGGCCTGCAATACCAGGAATCAGTGCATTTTGTATGTAATCAACGGGATACGCTACGCGAGTATTCTCTGTAATCTTTTCATCGTCATAGTCGATTTCACGACTATTCGTATCAATTGCAACGTTTTCCAATACGGAGCCAAAATGTATAGCATCCCATATTTGTGGTTCTGTTTCATGACTCAAATGAATACATTTTGCATAACAACCACCTTCTACGTTAAAGATGCCATTATCACTCCAGCCATGTTCATCATCACCAATCAGTTTACGTAACGGATCAGCAGATAACGTCGTTTTACCAGTACCACTGAGTCCAAAAAATAATGCCGTTTCATTTGTATCACCAACATTAGCCGAACAATGCATGGAAAGAACATTTTTATGTGGTAAAAGATAATTCATAATGGTAAAAACTGACTTTTTTATTTCTCCAGCATACTGAGTACCACCAATCAATACAATCCGGCGTTCAAAGTTCAATAAAATAAATGCTTCTGAATTAGTACCATCCACTTCGGGATTGGCCTTAAACTCTGGCAAACAAATGATCTCAAAATCAGGAGAAAATTCTTGCACCGCGCTCTCAGGTCTTAACAATAGTTGATGAATAAATAAATTTTGCCATGCGAATTCATTCACTACCCGAATTTTAACTTGATATTCTGGATCTGCACCAGCAAAACCATCAAATACAAAAATTTCTTTTCCCTGCATATATGTCATCATACTGTTATACAAGTTATCAAACTTTTCTGCAGAAAAAGGTTTATTGTTCCCCCAAGCAATCTCATCATGCGTCATTGCTACATCTACAATAAACTTATCTTTGGGTGACCTGCCCGTATACTTACCAGTTGACACCCGCAGTGCACCATTGCCGACCAACAAACCTTCTTTTCTTTGTAAAGCCATTTCTACCAATTCAGCCGTAGTTAAATTTTGATAAATTTTACTTACTCCATTAACAGCATATTTACTCATCATTATTCCCTCCCAGTTACCTTGTAAATTTCCATTAGGATGAAATATAAACATTTACATTAATAACTAATGGAGATTACTCATTTATTATACAATAATTTTTTCCAGTTTAGAACCACAATCTAAATAAAAGGAAACAAATTAATGTTTCCTTTTATTTGATCTACCGTTCTAGAAACAATATGTTGTTGTACCGTTACCACTGTTGGTATCAAGTCAACTAAATTTCTAAAGCATTTACAAGGCTCAGGATAGGAAACATGAATCACTTCCCCAACTCCCAGCACAACTCCAGTTGTACCACTATATACTTCAGTATCTAGCTATATAAAATTGTGGTCCCTTTTGCATTTATTTTTATAATAGAACCACCCCATTTCAAAATTTTCTTTTCTTCTTTTTGCTCTTCTTTTCTTCTCCTCTATCCTCCTTCTCTATTATGATTTCATTATAATCTATTATTTCTAAATTTTCAATATATTTATTATAATTATAGTATTTATATATCTTTCCGCGTTATTACTCCATATAAATATGTTTCAACCGCTTGGGTAATGTAATATTCAGTTTGATTTTCTCTAGGCTGCAAGTTACTTTGAGACAAATGCTTCGTAAAAAAATAAAAGTGTATAATACTAATCAGAGATAACGCCGTATAATCTGGATCTAAATCCGAACGGAATTCACCAAGGGCTATGCCTTTTTGAATACATGTACTTAAACAATGATGGATTTGCGAACTCTCTTTTTTCACAACTTGATCAAATAATGCCGTAGGGTTAATAATTTCACCATATATTAGATAACTAGTATATGGAAATTTTTCATGACATTCGACTGCCATCTGGGCAAATTGACGTATTTTTTCAATTGGCGAAGCATCTTCCTTGGTCAACACTGCAGTGAATTCTGCAACGTGTACAAATTGAGCTTTTAGTACAGTTGCGTATAAATTCTCTTTTCCACCAAAATAATAAGAAATCAAAGCGATATTCACATCCGCTGCTTGGGCTAACTCTTTTACTGATACGGCTGCATAACCTTTCATTGCAAATAAAGGAATTGCAGCATCTATAATTCTATCTATAGTTGATTTATCACTTACTATCTCTTTTTTCAATGCCAGCCTCCTTACTAAATACAATTAAACGTTCGTTTTAATTTATTATATTGGAACACTATCGATTTGTCTACTGAAAATAAAGTGTTATAATGACTCTATGACTACATATAAAATGAGGTGTCTTATGAATCGTCTTACAACGAAAATTCAAGTTTTAGTATTTCTATTCCTTACTTTCATTTCCAATACTACTATCGCAGCGCAACCAACCCCCCCACCTACTACGTTTCACTTAACAGGACAAGTAGCCTATAGTGCTATCGAGGGAGGATTTTATGGTATTCTTGGCGATGATGGTGTAAAATACCAACCAACTAATTTACCACGTAAATTCAAAAAAGAAAACATATCCTTGAAATTTGATGCAAAAATAAAGGATAGTATGGTCAGCGCCTTCCAGTGGGGTACTATTGTTGAACTATCTAATGTTAGTGAGTGTAAGACCACTCTCGCGATCGATGAGCGAAGAGCAATCTATGTATTACTGAAGCGCATGGACGCTTTTAACAATAAAAATTTACTACAACTACAACAAGTTGATATTCCATCAAGACAACTGTCAAAAGAACAATTTAACAGTTGGGTGAATAACTATGATCACTATACCTTACGCTATGTTGATATTTTTTCTGCTACTTCTTCTTCCATTACCGGTGCCTGTTATTATACTAGAAAACTAACAAATGGTATGACAATGCATGGTGATATTGACCTTGCGGCTATGACTTTTGCTTTAACCAATACTACAAATGGTTGGAAATTAACGGAGTCAGCAACTCTTATCGAACCACCCAGAAATGACCAAAGCGATGTCTTAGCGGATCTAAAGAAAAAGGCTGTGCTAAAATATAAAACGGATAACTTAGCTACTCTTTATAATAATTAACGAGGAGGAATATTATCGAATGCAAACCAGCTTAAAAAAAGCCAATACACTGCTACATACACTCCTCTCTGACAAACTATTAGCCAACCTCGCTATGCTTGTCACTGTAACCTTTTGGGGAATGTCCTTTATTAGTATCAAAACAGCAGTCAGTGAAGTGCCTCCTGTGACAATGGCGCTCTTACGTTTTCTGATTGCCAGTACCATTTTGTTGACCATTACAAAAAAAGTGGAACCTGCTAGCAAACTACAGTCTTGTGATTTGGTGAAAATGCTTACCGCAGGCGCCTTAGGTATCACCTTATATTTTTATCTTGAAAATACAGGACTTAGTCTCACAACAGCATCAAGTGCAGCGCTGATTACTGCGATCATCCCAATTATCGCCATCTCAATGGATATGCTGATTTTCAAAACCAAAGTCCCTATTATCCAAGGCATCGGCATCGTCCTTGCAATCAGTGGAGCATATTTAGCAATCACAGCCAATGGGCAACTTGATTTCTCTTCTCAAAGTTTTAGAGGTAATTTATGTATCGTCGGCGCAATGCTTGCGTGGTCTTTATATACACTACTGAACAAATCCTTAAACGGTAAGTATTCAGGTCTATTTTTGACTACATACCAGACTTTATTTGGCACTATGTTTTTGCTTCCGCTCTCCCTCTTTGAGCATAACCAGTGGCACTTTTTCTCCCTACATGCCCTTGCTAATATTATATTTCTCGCCATTTGTTGCTCAGCTTTAGGCTATTTTCTCTATATTTATGCACTGAGCAAACTAGACGTAACGATTACTACATTATACTTGAATCTGATGTCTATTATCGGCGTAATGAGTGGACATTTTATTCTACAAGAAACCATCTTTCCCGCCCAAATTATCGGTGGGACTATGATTATCATTAGTATTATTATGATTAACTTCAAAACTTCCATAACAAAAAAATTGGCCTATCATCAAACATAATATATATTATATTGAAACGAAGGGGTTATGAATGGTGTCATTTATAACCCCTTCGTTATATGATTATAAAATTTTACGAAGTCTAGATGCTAATAAAAGAGCGACAACTAATCCTACGCCTGATGTCATCAGAGAACTTGGCATATTGCCAAAAGCAATCGTTAGACTACCAGTCACTTGCCACCATGCAACAATATAACCAGCTAACGTCCAAGCTGCCGCTGCGATACATCCCAAAGCAGCTCGTATGATCCACCGATTCGTTGTCATCGCAGAAATATACGATTTTCTCTCAGGCCACAATCCCTTGGCAACGACACCAACGATCAAACCAGAAATTCCTTTGATGAAAAAAGACCATATCGTATAAGGGGAAAACCCCATGATAAGATCATAAAATGCCGAACCGATCGCCCCTGCCAGCCCTGCATATATACCACCAAAAACAATGCCAATCGTAAAGATAAAAGCACTCCCTAGATGAACCATAGCACCCACGCCAAAGGGAATTTTAACTGCTGTCGCAATCGTACACATAGCTGCAAGCACACTTACTGACACTAAATCTTTTGTCTTAAGATTACGTTTCATTCTTTCCCCTCCAAACGTTCTATAAAATCAAGCTATTTTTGATAAACTAGACTTGGTTCAAACGGTGTTTTTTTACGCCGCCTGAATCGTAGTCGACGTTAGTCATCGGATAAAATTCCTGGTAAAGACAAGGTAAGACACTTTCTAGTAATACACCCTCTCTTGTTGGAGTACCAGCAACAAATGTCGCCTTCACTGCGAGTGCAACAAAATCAGCGGCTCGCCGCATTGCGGCTTGTAATCCCTCACCCTTTAGCAAACCACCAACTAATACACTAGCAAAAACATCTCCTGTTCCCGGATAACGCGCAGGAATATAATCACTAATAACCTCCCAAAAAGCTCCTTTTCTCTTGTCGTACCCAATATTAATCATTTTTTCTGCAGCAATATGTATACCTGTCATGACTACAATATCTGGCCCAAATCCAGCTAAGCGAAGCAGCCAATCCTTCATTTGCTCTATATCACAGCTATTTTCCTGATAATTTTCTCCCAATAAAAAACAAGCTTCTGTATAATTGGGCGTAATAATATTTGCCTTTTGTATTAATGTCTTCATTCGTTCCTGCATTCTAGGTGTATAGGTAGAATATAATTTCCCATTATCGCCCATCACTGGATCAATCAGTACCAGAGGTGAATTAGACGAAAATTCATCAATAAAATGCTGTACTACATCCATTTGTTGTTCTGATGCAAGAAATCCACTATAAATGCAATCAAATGTAATACCTTCTTGCTTCCAGTGATGAAAAAATCCCGACATGTGATCGGTAAAATCGCAAAAAGCAAGATCCGAAAATCCCCCTAGGTGCGTACTTAGTACAGCCGTCGGCAAAGGACATACCTGAATCCCCATACATGATAATATTGGCATAATAACAGTTAAAGAACACCGTCCAAAACAGGAAATATCATGAACAGCTGCCACTCGTGGTACAAACGCTTTCATCATCTTTCCCCCTTACGTATGTATATTTTACAAAGCGATATATAACATCAAAATAAAGAGAGATTTGGCTACAAAAGTTGCCGCCAAATCTTTCTTTATTCTATCCATTGATTTTAAATTAAATCTGGAATCGGTTAATGGTTTCCTGGAGTTTTTGAGCCATATCAGCAAGATTGTGGCTGGCAGAGGAAATTTCTTCCATAGTTGCTGCTTGCTCTTCCGTTGTTGCTGATACTGTCTGTGTCTCATCCGATGTCTTTTTACTCAGATTATTAATTTCTCGCACTGAAGATACAATTTCTTGACCACCATGATCCATCTGTTGTACCGATGTGGAAATTTCGCTAATTTGTGTTGATACCTGTTCAATTAAGTGAGCGATCTCCTGGAATGCATGATCAGCATCATTGATCACTTTTCCTCCCAAACTTACTTCACGCGTACCATCATTCATAGCAGATACCGCCTTTGCTGTATCTCCCTGTATTTCCCCAATTAACACCGCGATTTGTTGAGCAGCTTCTTGCGACTGCTCAGCCAATTTACGAACTTCTTCAGCTACTACAGCAAACCCCCGTCCCTGTTCACCTGCACGAGCCGCCTCAATCGCAGCATTAAGTGCCAATAAATTAGTTTGCCCTGCAATACCTGATATTGTATCTATAATTTGACCAATTTCCTTTGATCGTTCACCTAGATTGGCAACGACTTTGGCTGAAGTATTAACCGTTTCTTCAATAAGACCCATTTGTTCAATCGCCTTGCCAATGGAAAGACCATTTTCCTTCGCCTTATCAGCAGCTTGAGAGGACTTGCCAACTGCTTCATTAGCACGCACCGTTATATGCTGAATCGTTAGCAATATTTTGTCTACTACAGCAGACGTCTTTCCTACTCCATCTAACTGCATTTGGGTTCCATATGCAATATCCGTTATCGAGGATGCGATTTGATTTGTTGCCTGAGCAGACTCCTGAGCACTCGCAGTCAATTCTTCTGACGAAGCCGCTAATTGATCTGAGCTACTATGAACCTGCATAATCAAATTACGTAGGTTTTGTACCATTGTGTTAAACCCTTGGGCAAGAGATGCGATTTCATCCTTACCATTTACCTCTGCTTGTACCGTAAGATCGCCATTCGCAACAATTTGAACCTGAGTAGCTAAATTTTCTATCGGTTTTATTATACGCTTTACCATCGTTAATGTGATCATAATGACTACAATAATTAATGTCAGAGCAATCATCATAAATAACCATTTCAGATGAACAAGCGGTTGGTAAACAACCTCTTGTGGCACAGCGATTGTCAAAAACCAGCCTGTTGATGGTATCTTTTGAGAAACTATTAGCATATCATTACCACGATAATTATAGCTTGTAAAAAATTGTTCTTTTGCCAATATATCGTTAAATATTGACGACAGCGGTTTCAATTCTTCCAACTCAAATACATTCTTAGACACTACTTCTGCATTTGGATGAGCCAAAACATTGCCCTTCGCATCAAGCAAATAAGCATATCCTGCATCATGTAACTTAATCGTTTTTACCTTTTCTACAAGCGATTGTAGTAAAATGTCCGCGCTTATGAATCCCCGGATTTGCCCTGCTGCATTCTTCACAGGCATAGCCACTGGTACTGCCATTTGTTTTGTTACCATGTCTAAATATGGATCTGCAAAGACAAGTTTTCCCTTTTCCTGTACAAACTTATACCATCCTCGAGTACGAGGATCATAACCTGCAGGTGGCGTCCATCCACTGCCATCTATCATTTTTCCATCTACTGTGGCAAAATACATATCGGATATTTCTTTATCACTAACCTTATACCCTGCTACCATAGGTACCGTGATATCACCATCACCAAAAGTACTTTGGATGGTCGCAGTTGTATGTTCCAGTATCTTACTCTTACCAATCAGCCAACCATCAAGATTATGTACATAAGAGTTCGCACTTGCTTTCATTTCCTCTTGAATGCCTTTAGTCACTTGCTCTTTCGCAAACATATACCCGGTAAGCAATGATATTAAGAGAATCATCGCAGATAGCAAAGAAAAAATTAATGTCAGTTTTCTTTTTAGATTCATTTTTTCTTCTCCTTTACTATTGATATACGAATGAAATACCCTAATACTATTTCCAATTTTTCCCTCCTATGCATTAATAATTTTTTATATTTTGTTAATAACCTTTCGTCATTCTCCGATAAATTTCCTGCTCTACACCTATAATACTAGAAATTAAGCAATATTTTGTATATAATTATTTGAATTTTCTTTGTTTTTTGCAAAAAATAAAAGACATTTACAATTTTACTTTCATAAAAAAGTTCCTGCAAAAATTGTTTTGAATTCTTGCAGGAACTTTTTTTGAAAGTGTGCATATATATATATAACGCACTAAAAAATAACAGTTGTATTGTTAGTCTGTATCACCTAACAATATAATAAAAAAGGAGAGAAGTCCTATGTCGAAAAACATTGGAGATGATTTAATCAGCATCCCAAGTGAAATGGATATACCTACAGGCTATATTCCTAAAAGTTCACTCTATATTAGCAGTACACTAAAGGGTATGACCCCTGACGGTCGGTATGTACACCTAACCAAAAACGGTAGAGTAACATATCACCCAGGATACTACACGATCGACGGGAGATTACTACAAGCACACAAGTAATGCTACCCCACATTTTCCACAATCTCTATCCGGTTACGTCCTTTCTGCTTTGCCTGATAAAGGGCTTGATCAGCGGCAGCAACCATCTCCATTGGTGAACTATCCCATGCTACCTCAACCACAGCTATACCTACACTGATCGTAACATTATGACTAATCAACGATTTTTTGTGCTTGATCCCTAGCTTTTCTACATTGATTCGTACGGTTTCTCCTACTTGATTAGCACCTCGTATATCTGTATCAGGCAAAATAATAGTAAATTCTTCTCCCCCGTAACGGGCAACAAGATCGGTAGCCCGTTTCGTTGAATCTTTCAATATTTTTGCAACCTTTTTTAGGCATTCATCCCCTGCAACATGACCATATGTATCGTTATAAGTTTTAAAAAAATCTACATCTAATATAATCAATGCTAACGATGTATGACTTCTTTTGGCCCGTTGCCATTCTTTTTCTAAAACCTCATCAAAATAGCGACGATTGGCAATACCCGTCAATCCATCCAAGAAAGAAAGTCTTTGTAATTCCGCATTTGCCTCCATCAATTCCTGTGTCCTTTTCGCCACTTGATTTTCGAGTTCATTCTGTGCCAGATACAGTGCTGCATCGCGTTTCAGTAATTGAGTCGTCATATTATTAAAATTATCAGCAAGTTGTCCAATCTCATCAGAAGACATCACTTCTAAATGTATCTTTAAATCGCCTTTTGCCAGGCAGTTTGTCGCCTCTGAAATATTGGCAATTGGCTTGGCAAGAGCACCAGCAATCGTAAGTCCTATCAACATGGCAACCATAGCGGCACTGACCATAATGATAAGACTATTGATTTTAAGATGCATCATATTGTGCATCGCCTCATCCAATGGTTGCTGAGCAATTACTCCCCAATTCGTACTCGGTACATAGCTATAGCCAGCTAGTCTTTTCTGATTTTCAAATTCATACTCTGCCCAACCAGTTTGTCCACTAATAGCCGCCATTACAGGAGCCAGATACGATTCACTCATACCATTCTCAATTAAACCAAGGTCAGGATGAATGATAATTTGACCTTTACTATTCACAATATAAGCATATCCTGTATTACCTATTTTTATTTGACCAACATGATGAATCAGCTTTTGCAATTCAATATTAATGATCATTATACCTACTATTTTCTGTTCATGATCCTTAATTGGCTCCGCAATGACAATACCCAATTTTTGCGTACTCTTAGCGACAATAACTCCTGAAATAGTAGTAGAACCTGTTGTCAATACGGTATGATAATATTCACGATCAAGATAATTAATATGATTATCTCCTACATTACCATCCCAACGCGCTATTTGTTGACCAGCAAGATTGGATACTACAGCTAGTTGTACATCTGGATATTGAGCAACAATACGTGCCAATACAGCCGTTTGTCGCCTCGGGTCCATAGATACCATTTCCTCACTATGGGCAGCAAATTTTAGTATCCTTATTTTTTCTGCAAACATCGAATCAATATTATCAGCAATTTGTTCGGCAAGGCTACTATTCCTTTCAACAACAGACTTCTTCAGAGCCTCTCCATATGGCTGCCATGTAATTGCAGTTGTAATCATGATAGGAAGAAGCGTCATGATTACAAATGCTATACTTAGTTTTTTGCGTAAACTAAGCCCTGCCCAAAAAGCCTTTATCATACTCTTTCGATCCACTTCAATTGCCATAAATAGTTCCTCCTACTATGCCAATTACATAAGAAAAGACTTGGTTTCGACCAAGTCCTCAGACGAAGGTCGAAGCCTTAGTCGTTCTTACTTGGAATCGAGAAAGTGATATACCTTCTGATTCCGTAAAAACAATCTATTTTACCAATTCAATTCTTTACAATTATGGGAAATAACAAATATTTAACATATAGTTATTCCTCATTACGATTCTCAAGTCCTTTTTCAAATCCTATTTTTTATAATATTTGCATAATTTTCTAACAAAAATTCCCATTAAATCTATATTGCATATAATAAAACAGCCACCTACCTTTTAGAAGGTAGATAGCTGTTTCGTACGGTTAGATTTCAATCAGTTCATATTGTTTGCTGCCAAGACCAATTTTTTCAGCATGATCAAGACAAACTATCCAATTCGTTTCTGGATGGTTCGCGTTGAAATGATCCTGTTTTTCACCGTTGCCATTTTGTTTCTTTAACTGTTCTTCTAAGTAGCTACCAGAAATAACAGGAGCCTTATTTGCCATATCAGCACAAGCCATATCAAGAGCTACAGGATCGAACGACGCAAACATACCAATATCAGGAATAATAGGTAGATCATTTTCGGAATGACAATCGCAATTTGGTGCGACATCAATCACTAAACTGATATGAAAATGCGGTCTACCATGTAATACAGCCCAGGTATATTCTGCAATTTTTTTATTGAGAACATCCGCCGATTCATCCCAAGCTGGAGTAATCGCATCAAAATTACAAATACCGATACATCGTCCACAACCAACACATTGACTATGATCGATCTGTGCCTTTTTATTGGTAACCGTTATCGCACTATGAGCACAGATTGCAGCGCAGGCTCCGCACCCTACACAATTTGCGCTTCGCACTCTAGGTTTACCATCACTATGCATCTCCATTTTCCCGGCTCTTGAACCACAACCCATGCCGATATTTTTTAATGCACCGCCGAATCCTGTAAGTTCATGACCTTTAAAATGTGTCAAGCTGATCATAATATCGGCATCCATTATCGTACGCCCAATTTTTGCTTCCTTTACACATTCACCAACTGGTACAGGAACATAGGATTCATCCGTTCCTTTTAGCCCATCGCCAATAATGATCTGGCAACCCGTAGTAAATGGATTATAGCCATTTTCATACGCTGCATCTAAATGTTCAAGAGCATTTTTACGTCGCCCTACATACAACGTATTACAATCGGTAAGAAATACTTTTCCGCCCATACTCTTTACAATATCAGCAATCACCTTAGAATAATTAGGTCTAAGAAAAGCGAGATTACCTGGTTCACCAAAATGTATTTTAATGGCCGTAATTTTATTGGCAAAATCAATTTGTTCAATTCCAGCCTTTTTCACCATTTTCTCTAATTTCTGTAATAAATTCATATTCGAAGTAGTACGCAAATTTGTAAAATAAACCTTTGATCTCTCCACACTATCGTCCTCCATTATGCGTTAATATATCCCACCGCTACTTTTTTTCCTAGTCTGCTTTGGCATACTCTCGTCTCAAAATAGTATAGCATCTTTCAATAATAGGAACAAGGTTGTCGGACGTGTCGAAAGCGTAACGGACGGGGTTGTTATTTATAAATGACATATTTACATATCACCTTTTTAAACTATCAAACAAATACAGATCATCTGAACCTGATAATAAGCAGGGAAAATAATCCGGTATATAGAATATTATTTATATCTTTGCAAAAAACTATGCTTCTTTTCTATAATGACAATGCAATAGTTAACAATATAAAAGAGTCCTACGAGGAGTGTCGTATTGTGCGTAATGTAATGTGTTTAGTAATTATCATTAATGTTCTACTAATTTGTATGCCGGGAATGTCATATTGCTATGCAAATGATTCTAATCTTGAAATAGATTGGGACTATTTGACGCCAATTGCAAAATCCCGCGATCTGGATACTGTGTCACTACATATACTTAATAAGATTGCTGAAACAAAAAATAGGTCTGTATATAGAGGTATTACAATCACTCGGCCCCAAGGGAACATAATTCCTGAGCAACAGCCTCAGATACAAGAAAGCTCGGCAGTAGGCATCGGACCTGTGTACATGGTTCGAAATGAAAAGTATCGCTCTGGCAAGCTATCTGCAGTAGTAGATATGAGCGGTGGATTTATTGTATATAACAAAAAATTTCCGGCCGGAGGAGAATATTATAATTTTATGTGGCGGATTGGGCCTCAATTTATTTATAAATTCAATCAAAATTCTTCAGTAAATATTGGCTATATGCTAATGCATGTTTCTAATGGCTTACATTCTCAAACACATAATCCTTCTTATAATGCCCATGGAGTTTCATTGGGTTTTGCGACAAATTTTTAAATCAATAAAAATTCTAAGTAAATTAAATATCCCCCGACTTAGCCGTACCACAAATACCTATACCATCTTATAAATAGAACAACCTGAAGCTCTAAAATCAAGCTTCAGTTCATTTTATTTATAAGATAGCTTTACATTTTCTCATCCTCTAAAGCTACCTTGACTCGCTTTACTACTTCCTGCCAATCACCTAGTTTGTATTGTTTAATTCGATAGCCCGGTAATACGCGACCTGTGCTTCTTCTAGATGATGAGTTTCTTCTAAAACAGTGCCTAAGTTATTATAGATTATATACCCACTCCATGATTTTGATACCAAATTGCTTTTCCACGCAAAACATTACCACCATCACCTTGTTTACCACCCGTGACGAACCATAAATCCCAATGCTCGCAACTAAAACCTGGTCCATATTTCCCATCGGGATAACCATTATCGATATAGTTTGGATTAAGACCATCTAGATTGTTTGCAGCCTCAGCATGAGTCATCACACGATAAATATCAACAGTTAGATCTAAAGCTTTACACAATACAGCCACTACTTGACTCATTGACTCAATCTGCACTGCGGTCGGTGGTTCTTTTCCAAGGTTACTAGTGGTAGCACCATAGCAGCAAGATAATGAAATAGCAATTGCACCTATATTCCGTTTATAAGTATGGGATTTCGTAGTAGATAAACCCTCCTTGGTCACATATATGCTACCATCAGCATCAATATTAATATGATAATCATCACAGAGTTGACCATAATGTCCTCCTGACCAGTGTAAATATAATTTCACATCCCGATTTATATTTTGCGCTGCAGACCAAAGATTCGTTTTACTCTGCAATGCCAGTTCTTTAAGTTCCTTTAAAGTGATTTGTCTAATACCATCTCTTGTAGACTGCTGCATTTTGCGAATAGTAGCCACCTCAGCATCAATAACCCAACCAATTAATGACGATGGAATCATAATATTCCAGAATCCTAATATTTCATTAATTCGTTGTATTGCTCGACTTCTCTTTTCATTATTTTCCATCTCATCTATGAAATTGTCAAGTTCAAGAATAATATTGCAAATTTGCCCTTTTAACTTGCTTTCCGGTAACTTGGCGCACAACACGAATAATGCCATCGCCAGAAAATTGACCGACAGAAGTAATCCTAGTATCCAAAGAAAACTTTGGACTTCACTCTGCATTACCATATTAATGACTCCCCCCTTTTTTATCATCTACCGTTTTTTCCTACCCCTTTATATTATGTTTTGATTTGCTCTATTGTTATAAGAAAAGGCTTGGCTTCGACCACGTCCTCAGACGTAGGTAGAAGCCTTAATCGTTCTTACTTGGAATCGACAAAGTGATCTACTTTCTGATTCCATAAAAAAGAGTCGTCCACCAATTAAGGTCGACGACTCTTCGTATACTAAATAGAAAGAACCGGAAAAGTACATCTTGGATTATCACCCCTAGAAAGAATCCGCGAACATCTCAATCATGTATTTCATCAATTCCTTCGAATTGCATATTATAATAGGTAGCATATACCCCTTGCTTTGCTAGTAACTGCTCATGATTTCCTTGCTCTTTCACTCCATGATTCTCAATGACAATAATCTCATCCGCATTACGAATCGTGCTCAATCGATGGGCTACAATAATTGTCGTTCGTTCCTTAGATAACTGTTCTAGCGAAGCTTGGATATAACGCTCGCTCTCATTATCAAGTGCAGAAGTCGCTTCATCCAAAATTAAAATTTTAGGATCTTTTAAAAATACCCGGGCAATGGCAATGCGTTGTTTTTGACCGCCTGAAAGACGCGTCCCCCGTTCCCCCACATGACTACGATAGCCATCTGGTAAACTCATAATAAATTCATGAATATAAGCATTTTTAGCCGCTTGTATAATTTCCTCGTCAGTAGCATGTGGCTTACCATAAGAGATATTTTCCCCTATACTACCTTCAAATATATATACATCCTGCTGAACAATTCCAATGGTACTACGCAAAGATTCTAATGTAACATCTCGCACATCTTGGTCATCAATCAATATAGCACCACTCGTTACATCGTAAAAACGAGGCAACAAGGAGCATATCGTCGTTTTCCCGCCACCAGACGGGCCGACTAATGCTACCTTTTTTCCTGCGGGAATGATGATGTTTACTTGATTGAGTACCTCCGTCGTATCCGTATACTGAAAAGAGACATCTTGATAGATAATTTTCCCTTGCACCTGATGGAGTGCTACCGCCTTAGGCCTATTTATAATTTCAGGACAACTGTCAATAACTTCGATAAATCGTTTAAAACCAGAATATCCTTTCTGAAAAGATTCTGTAAAATTGATTAATACATCTAGGGGATTGATAAAAATTCCAATATATAGCGCATATACCGCAAGATCAGTAACCTGCAAACTACCATCTGCAATGAAAATTCCACCACTTATCAGCACTGCGGTATAGAGTAAACCCTGAAAAAAAGAATTTCCTGCATAAAAAACTCCCATCATCTGGTAACTAGTCGTTTTCGAATGTAAAAATTCAAGATTACTATGACCAAATTTTTCACGTTCTAACTCTTCATTTGCAAAAGACTGTACCACACGAATTCCAGATAAAGTATCTTGAACCCTAGAATTAACGCCAGCAATTTTTTTGCGATTATCCATGAACACTTCATGCATTCTTTTATTTTGGTGCACACTAAAAATTACCATAAATAGAGTCACACAAAGAAGAATCAATGTCATTTTTACGTTAATAAGCATTAACAGTGCAAACGATCCCACAATTTTTAATGTAGAAATAAATATGTTTTCTGGTCCATGATGAGCTAGTTCCGAAATATCAAATAAATCAGATACTAACCTTGACATCATTTCACCCGTATTATGTTTATCATAGTAGGAAAATGAAAGACGTTGATAATGATCAAATAAATCTTGTCGCATATCACTTTCCATATAAGCGCCCATGACATGCCCCCATGAAGTGATATAATACTGACAACCGCATCGAATCATGTATAACACTACCATCCCTATCGCAATAAAAACAACAACAGGTATAGGGCCATCTAATCGATCAAGAAAAATGCCTTTCGCAAAGAAGTTTAATACTTGAGGAAAGGCAAGATCAATTACAGAAACAATCACGGCACAACATAAATCCGCGTAAAATAGCCATTGATAAGGTTTATAATAAGGAAGAAACCGCTTTAAAATAGACATATAATCACCCTCACTTACAATATAAACGCCACGATTTCTTCCTATTTTTCTAGGAAAATCGTGGCGTTCTCACTTACATTTATATGCTTTTCCTATTTATATTATAGCAAAACTTACCATCCGTAACAAGTGCGACAAGAGACAGTTTTCTTATCCATCCTCTTACATCTACGACATTGATGTCAATTACCCGTTTGGCTGACACCAATCTGTTTTTTAAATTCATCCCAGCCTAGACGGTCAATGGTTTGTCCAAGACGTTCCTTGCTTTTCCCTTGTTTCCGATAATACTCTAGTATCAAACGTATAAGTGGGGCGACCTGCGCAGCAGGAACTTTTTCCGCTATGACTTTGGCAATTTGTGCTTTAAGTCCCGAAATACCACCGACTGCTAGCGTATAGCCATTTGCTGTGCCGTACATGCCAATATCTTTGACAAGAGGCTCAACACAACAGTTGGGACAACCACTAACAGCGATTCGTAATTTAGCTGGTAGTTCCTGACCAAAAAATTCTTCATCTAGCTCCAATCCTAAAGAGCTACTATCTTGGAGCGCACGCGGACACTGTCCTTTCCCTGGGCAGAACGAAACGGAGCGTACTGCTTTGGCAATAAACGATTCGCTCTTGCAACCTAGCTCAGCAATCGCTTGTTCACCATCACTTAAAGTAATACCCATGATGGTGATGGCATTGCCAACTATTTTCAGTGAACCGCCATATTGATCGGCAATATCGGCGATTTGACGCAATTGTTTTGACGTTGTTAAACCACCCGGGATATGAGGAGTTACAGGAAATTTAATACGTTTATTCAAAAAGGGAATGTTGGCTAGAGGTAATGTCATCACAAATTCTCCTTGTACAAATATTTTTTTTGCAGGTGTATTCTTCGTCGATGTTCAGTCTTAGCTAAGCGAGTTCACTACTTATTATAAAACAGGATAGACCTACTACACTGTGACATACATCACAGCATAGCAGGTCTATCTTTGCTGCCAAACGTTAGTCTTATATATTAAATTTCCCAACAGCATTCTGTAATACTTCAGCCATCTGCGCCAATGAGCGACTAGCTGCAGCAATTTCTTCCATAGAAGCAGACTGTTCTTCGGTTGTTGCTGAGACAGTCTGTGTTTGCCCCGCAGTTTCCTTCGTAATGGAGTCAAATCCCCGCATCGAGTTTACAATTTGCTGACTTCCAGCTGCCATCTGTTGTATAGCAGCTGAGATTTCTCTGATTTGCGATGAAAGATCGTCAATCAGCAAAACAATTTCTTTAAATGACTGCCCTGCAGTGTCTACTACCTCAGCTCCAATTTTCACCTCATGTGTTCCACCGTTCATTGCCGCAACAGCACTACTTGTTTCCGTCTGTATCTCCAAAATTAGAGTGGCAATCTGTTTTGCAGCTTCTTGGGATTGCTCTGCTAACTTACGTACTTCTTCCGCTACTACCGCAAAGCCTTTTCCCTGCTCGCCTGCACGTGCTGCTTCTATGGCTGCATTCAGTGCCAGCAAGTTTGTTTGACCAGCAATCCCCGAAATAGCTTCCACAATTTGTCCAATTTGTTTAGAACTTTCACCAAGTTTTATTACTACCTGCGCTGAGCTAGACACAGCCTGTTCGATGCTCTTCATTTGATTGATAGCAGCATCTACCGCTTTATTCCCTTGATTCGCTGCATTCGTTGTCTTATCTGCCATATCAGACACTACGTTAGCATTTTGTGCTACATGCTGGATTCCTGATGACATTTGCTCAATAACAGCAAGCGTTCCATTAACCGATTTAGACTGTTGATCTGCTCCCTCTGCAACTTCAACAATGGTTCCTGCGATCAGATTAGAGGCTTGAGCTGACTGCTCTGCACTAGCAGTTAATTCTTCGGATGATGACGCGATTTGCTCTGATGAAGTTAAAATGTGGCCTATTACACCTTTCAAACTTTCTTTCATTGTATTGAGCGCCATCGTAAGTTCACCTAATTCATCATTCGTTATAATATCAATACTCAAACTTCGCACATAGATAATCAACTATGCACCTTGAAAATTCAATACTTGG
>CAXYVG010000076.1:0-17989 GCA_964292325.1 uncultured bacterium
TTGAAGACATCGCTCCCGATCGGTACAGAGACAATTCGATCATCCTCATTGCCCAATATATTACCCAATCTGACTGTACCTACGCCTTCTGCATGGATGCCTTCCGGAGCAATGACATACCTTCTTCCTACAAACGCATTTTCTCTTTCAAAACCGCTGATTTTATCACTTTCAACCAGTTTATCGCGTTTGTAAATAAAGCCGTGATCAGCCGTAATGATGAAACGGATATTGTTGGCGCTGGTCAATCTCTTGATCATTGTATGAATTTCTTCCACGGCTTCTTCGCATGCCGTAAATACTTCATTTTCGGTATTCAGTTTGTCGCCTCTCGCATCAATTTGATTGTGGTATACGTAAACTACCTCTTGACCTGAAAAGATTTCTTTCAGTTCAGCTATTTTCATGGTCTTGATATCATCAAACTGAACGGTACGACTGTTTGGAACAAAACTCTGTAACACCTGCTCTCTCGAGTTTAAGTTATCACAAACCTTGCCATCCACCAGAACATTAAACTCTCTGCTCATAGATAATTTTCTGTGAGGAAGCAGTGCCGACATGCCAAACCTTGTGTAGGATGGCAAGACACTTTGCATTGTATCAATGGATGCAATACATTTTTCATCCTCCATCAATCTTTTTAGTAAAGTCTGTCCCACTTCAAACCGAAAGGCATCGGAAATAATGACTACAATACGCTCTTTGGCGCGGCGTACATACTTATCATAAAACTCTTGTTGTTTGACTAGCCCTGTATCTCCCTTACACTCCATAAAAGCACGATTCCAAGCCACTGAAAGCGGATTAAGGTAACGATTCGTATAGATGTTCTCGACCAAATCCCGCAAATTCTCAAAAGGGGTATTATTGAGCACTTGGTCATAGTGATAGTAAAAATAGCGGTATTTTTGATCAATCGCATAATCTTCCGCTATATAACTCTTCCATATGTCCGATGCAGTTTTCTTGGGCTCAAAACGCGCTGCCATAATCAGATGATAGGCATTTTCCAAAATGTAATAATGAGAATAGTACAGCTGACCATAATGCATTTTTCTCCTCATTCGGCAAAGTTCCGTTATTGTATGCCCGTTTACTTTGGCATCTGAGTCTTCATTCTCAAGCCTTTCGATCAGCCATTTAAGCAAGAAAACATCCGCTTTTTTGAAAATCTCAAGCTCTGCTAAATCACTGATATTTAACTTTTCAAAGACGGCATCACCATTTAAAGTGTTGTAAACCAAATCAGACAACTCGTCAAAACTATCTTTATAGATCAAGCTGTTCATCAAGCTATCCAGAAACGCGATTATATTGCCTGATTTGTAGGAACAATAGTTTTTCCAAGCCTGAGGTAGCTCCGACTGAATGACCTTCGAGGTATACGTTGCAAATAGGGTGTAGATAAATTTGGACAGGGATGGCGAAACATCGGTGTAGCCAAAATTTTCTTCGCACATCTTCCAAAACGGTTCAATCAAATCATACTTTTCAAACTCTGCCAGATATTTGTTTTCCTCCAGCTCGCCATCCGTAATTACCATACGGACGATTTCTTCGAAAGATACGATTTTTGTCCTGCAGAGGACACTCATTAGCGCGGTCTCAATGACGCTCTTGTTGAAGTTTTCAATCTCAAGTTCATAGAATTTCTGAGTTCTGTCTTTTGCACCGAAGAACTTGATATAATGCTGCAGCACTGGTTTATACTTTTCATCAATCCCCAAGTCAACTTGAAGTAAAGAAGCCCTGTCTGCAAAAAACTCTTTCGAATAACGGATCGTATCTGCCAGATGGTTTTCTTTAAGAGCAGGTTTAGGGAAAGGAGCGTAAACCAAATAATTGGTAATGGTATCTTCGCGCTCTAAAAAATACTTAATGTAGAACTGATTGTCATGCTCCAACTTTAAAATTTTTGCATGTTCAAGTTCCAAGCTATCTATGTCTGAAACAAATTCAGCGCCTGCATCGTACCAAAATACCAGCTTGCGTACATCACCCACAAATTCGCTGTTGAGCTTATCTGTAATTTGTTTTAGGTTAAGCTCTGCCATCATTTCACCTCTTCTAACAAGTCATTTAGCTTCTTTATAACCGAAGGAATGCTCTTACTCTTTTTACATATAATGATGATTTTGTCCGTTGGGAATTTGTTTTCTTGCAATTGATTCTTAAGGAATTCTCCAATATTATGCAAAAACTCATCATAAGTATAGTTGTATATAATGAGTATGCCGGAATGGTAATAGTGTTTATTATTAGTGAATTTTGATAGTGTCACTATATCCTTATAAACACCTTCCTGATAGTTCCCTTCTATCTTTCCTTTAACCTCAACCACTATTGCATTTCCCTTCATCATACCTGGGACATGAAATACGAAGTCAGGATTCTTCCGTGAGTTTCTATCAAATGCAATATGTCCGCTTTTATCTATCTCCCCATGTATCTGTACATCAGTCAACCCTCTTGCAGATTGGACCGATCTCATTTGATGGTATAGTTCATAACAAAAAACTCTTTCCCTTACAATTCCTGAGGACTCATAGGTCGTTGTGATTTTATAGTACTCATCTCCAACATTGTCAAGAGAGCCCTTGATCATTTCAACGAATGACTCTATTTTTTCATCCATTGGACACCCTCAAATCTTCGCAAGGATGCTAAGTTTGTTACCATCTTGCCCCGTTTGAACCTTCTCGTAGTTCACCTTTACCCCATCATCCAAATCAATCGCTATGCGGCTAATGGCAAGGTGAGCAATCTTCTCGTCATATTCTTTGGTCTCTTTGAGTTGCTTGACAAGCTTTTCCTTACGTTTTTCTGCTTGTGCAACCTCGCGAGCATTAGTACTGTTTTCTGCCATGTCATTCATGCGTTCAATTTCACTCATATAGATTTTCTGCATCTTGTGAAGATAATCTACGCGGACAACTCCTGTAGTGTCGGCAGTGTAACGGTGCATATAAACAAGCGCCTTGAACCCTTCTTGTTTACCACTGTCATATAACCAGTAAATAGGACGCTTTTGATAAGTTTGTGTATGATCCTTGTAGAAGTCCTTAATGAAGTAATTACGTATAATTTCTCTTGAGGTATTTCCTTTGTTTCCGATTGCTTTAGCAATGAAATCAAGATTTTCTTCAAAGGTTTCTTCCCCGTATGCACATTTGACGAAATCCGTAAAACGGCCTACGATATCATCTCCAAAATACTCTTCATCCGTAATTAGAATGCAGTTATCTTTGTCAGGAGTAAATGTCGTGTATTTGTTCTCATCCCAACCACCTCCTGCAAAAGCAAGACCATTCTCATCAATAGAATATCTTCCGAACATACAACCCACTGCATAAGAAATAAAACTCTTAATATCCATTTGAAGGTCTGCTTTACGAATAGTTATGGCCTTTTCATCTACTTCTGGACTAAGTTCGTCCTGCAATCCATATATATCAATAAGGATACTATTGATTTTTTCTTCATTTAATTTTACCTTAGCAAAGTGCGACTTACAGTCCTTTTGCCAGTTGGTGAAAGCTTTTTCAATTGTCGTTCCATTTAACAAAGGATGCTTTAAAAAATCCCATGAAGTTTCTGAAGAGTCCCAATCAATACGTGATGTACTAACTAACTCACTTGAAAAATTCTGTATTTTCTCGTTATCAAAAATCTCATGATAAAGAGGAATTAAAATGATATCGCCAACTTTAAAATCCATCGTTGGGGAAAATATCTTAAGGTATTCTTTTGAAACTTTACTATTTAATAATGCTTGAATAAATAACAGTTTTTGACTATCATCACAGAATCCTTTGGCACCCTTAGAATCAAATAAAAATCCACTTTCAGAATATCTAACAGAAATATCTCCTGCACTTATTGAGGACCAAGTTATACCCTCTCTAAATCCGAAAGATCCATTATAATTATGAGAACGAATGCGACCTGTTTCCAAATCAATGTTATTTCTTATCTCGAAACCGTCATTGTACCAATTTACTACTAATTCATTATTTCCATACCACTTCCTATAATCACCACCTTTATTATATGGGAACCATTTATATCCACTTTGTAATGCTTCAACAGAGTTGTTGCAATTGAATAAAATTTCATTAATTGGTATTTCAAACCAATTACGCAAAAACCTGTCATTACCAGCTGTAGCCATTCCTTCTCTAGTAGTTAGAACCGTTCCTAACGCAGGGTTCACGAATGGTTTGATAATTGCCTCCGAAACCCAATAACTAAAGGGCAATCCTGGTACATTCTTAAAATTATCTTCTTTTGAAACATAGTGTAATCGTGAACCGCAATTTAGCATTCCGGATGAAATGCCTTCCTTTGTATCATACTTATCAAAGTCACACAGGATCCATGGGTTATTTTTTGAAACTAAAAATAGCTTTTCTATATCTGCAGGCTCAATAAATTGAAATGTCTTTTTGTGTAATTTGAAATAATGCCCTTTATAGTTTTCTATATATTTATTACGAATAGTAAATGAAGTAGATCCAAAGTCAATTCCAAAAATGCCACGTCCCATGTGAAGTAAACTTGCTATAGAGCAGTTACCAAACATTTTTTCCCTAAGTTTTTCAAAAGAAGATAATGCTAAAAATGAAGGTTGCGTTATCATTGAATAATATCCATTTATTTTCGTATATTTTGCACATCTCTCAATAAACACAGAAAAGAAATCGCTTTTGCTATCTGGGTAAAATTTCTTAACGTACTTAGAAAGTTTCAGTCCCATTCCACTACTACCCATATAAGGTGGATTAGTCACAACAACATCATATTTCTGTGCCATTGCTTCACCGATGGCAATTATTTCTCGCAATTTTTCTTGTGAATCTTCTGCGTCAATACTCTCTAATGAAATCTGACCTCTAATTTGAAAATCCTCAATAAAATATCTGAGTAATTCCCAATTACAGTTATCAATATTTAAAATAGACCCATATTCTTTTGCATCGTAAAAGCTATCCAACAAACACTCCATCTGTTGAACTACTATATTTCTTTCCTTTTGGATTAACGAGTGGCCGAAATACTGCAAGTGTGATTTATTTATGTCATTACTCTCTTTGATGGAAAAAAGTTTCGGTGTGCATCCTCTCATCAAAAATCTACGGTCATATTTTCTAGCCTTCATCATCACGGCAAAATATGTTAGCTGATAGGCTCTATCATCAATATCAAGTCCATACAAGTTATTTTCAACAATTGCACTTGCTGCATCTCTTTGTGTATAGCCTTGGCTTTGATATATTTGCATAAGAACATCAAAAGCATAAACAAGGATATGACCACTTCCCATACATGGATCAATAAACTTGATTTCTTCGAGGCTAAAATCAGTATATTCTTTTCTTATTTTTTCGAGTTCTTTTTTGACAATTTCTTCTTGTTCCGTCTCATCAATGTAATATTTCCACTCAGATTTCAAATTATCATTAGGATGTCCCTCATACCATAATCGTCCTAGGGAATTTTCAACCATGTAACGTACAATCCAATCAGGTGTAAATAGTTGTGTAGCTGCGGGAATCCTCTCTTTAGTAATTTTGATTTTCTCCTTAAGTAATGAGAATACCTCTGATTTTGGTTCCGTATTGTAATACTGATACATCCATCCAATAATCTCTACTGCCTCAGTGAAATCTTCTTCTTCAATATCATTAACAAGGTGGCTCACAATCCCATCACTATCCGTAAAAGAAATGGTCAACAAAAGTTCCGTGTAATCAGCAGTCTTTTCAAACAGCATCGGAAGCACTTCATTCAGTTTGTTGCATTGCTTGATAAAGAGCATACGGAACAGTTCGTCCAGTTTGTTCACTTGTTTTAGCTGCAGGATTTGATCAGATTCATAAGCTGAGAACTCCATATCGGTATCAAAAGGGGTCGTCACCATATCCGGCTCTGATTTTTCCGGTATTTCGCTGGAAAGCACCCTGATACGAGATGGTAAATAATCATTGACCTCCATGAATCGAATGGCAATCAATCGGTTAAACCATGTATAAGCAACTTCTTCTATAACAAATTGAAAGGCTGTTTTGTAATCCGATGTGCTTTCTTTTTCCTTGATTCGTTTTACCAGTGCATTACGCTGTTTGATTTCATGGTCGGATATTTCGTTAGGGTTCCCCGTTCCAATATCAAAAAACTGGATATTTCCTGTTGAAATGGAAAGGGGCTGTGAAATCCCCTTTTCATTAATGCCAATTAGGCCTGCTTTATATGTAATTTCGCTGATTAGTTTTCTTCGCGCCCATACAGCAAAGTTCTTGATAGCTGTTTTATTCATGTTGACCCCCTATTAAAATTCGATATTGAGAATAACACCTTCCTGAATACGCTGTTTCAATTTTGTTTTTAGTGCGTCCACGTACCGGTCAACATCGGCTTCCGTTTCGATTCGCCAAGTTGCTTCAGAGTTGATGGCTTTAATACTGACAGTTGTCGTCTTTTTTGCTTTATAGGTACCTGGAGGGTCTGAAACGGCATCATCTGTTGAATCATCAGAGCTCCCAGTCCCTTTGCCTGCTATAATCTTTGCTTCTTCTTCAGTGATTTCATTCAACAAACGCACTTTAAGGGCATCTGCTTCTATTTTGATATTTTGTAGCGTTGCTACATTATTACATGACTCCGCTTTATCACGTATCTCTGCAAAGGCATCAATAACTTTCCTGGATAGTTTCTCTTTGCATTCTTTCCCTTCTAGTTCCTCCGCGACACGAATACGCGCCTCTTCAATCGCGATAAAAACGGGCACTTCCATTTCTGCAAGCAAATTACTGTAAAGTTCTTTATACCGATCCAAGAGGTCCGGTAATTTTCTGATTTCTCTGTAAGGTGAACGGGATTTCATTATGGTCTTGATTTCTTCAACAACTTTTTCAATTTCATTGTTTACGATAAACGTCTTACTGTCATCGTAAATTTTTAAGAGTTTGAGACTGCGATTCCAAATGTCAATCTGGTCCCCTATGAAGAACGATTTTATCGGCTCATAATCTTCGGCGAATTCCAGAAGCTCCTCTTGTTTCTCATTCACTGATTTAAAGAATTCTGTAGAGTACTGGATTGTCAATAAGTTTAGAAGCAAGGACTTTCCATCCTTAACTACATTTTCACCTGGATAGCTGGACTCATTCTTGTAATGTATCTCAAACTTCTCTAGGTCATTTTTAAGATGAGTCGCATACTGTTGGAAGCTCTTCAAAATGGCATCATCTTCATCACTAGCAGTTGTGACATTGAAGAGCTCTTTCATCACTTCTCTTACTACTTTTTTCTGCTTGTCGTTAGCTTTTTCCCGTTTTTCCGTGAGGAGTTTTTCAAGATATTCTTTACGGCTCAAATAACGGTAAACTTCATCTTCAGACTTTGTCAGGAGCGTCACTACGTCATTGTTTACAAAGAACGCAATATCGCCGTCTTTGAACAACTTCGCAACCAACCACTGGACATCATCTCCAACAAAGCCATAAGGCGGTTTTGTAAATCGTTCCACAATAGATTTCATGGATGTTTTCGCATGTCTTAGCGAGTTCATGCTGACGAAATCAAGCACATCATTGAGTGCCAATCTGTTTGGTATTTGGGTAGTACCGTCAATTGAAAGTTGGCTATTATTAGTTCCCTTCAAAATGGCCCGGATATTGGCTTCACTCATCGCTGTATCAATATAAGACAGCTTATGGTAAGTTACGTTCACGAGCTTGCCCAGTGCCTCATTGATTCGAGCAGAAACATCTTTAGCTCCAATCTGTAGTTTATCCCCATTGCTGTATATATCAGCATTTCTGAGGGATTGCTCAAGGAAGATCCTTGCATTGCCGCTTCTTTCGCGCATTTCAACGCGTTTCGCTTCTTTGATTTGTTCATACTTAGTCACTGTATTGGAAGAATTGAGTCTCAGGTATTTCTCTATTTTCAGAGCGCTCCGAATTTCATCCATAAACGCTTTATCATCAGGAAGAGCCACCAAAATGCTGGCGTTCTGACCACTCATTAGGCGTAGTGTCGTTTCATCTGTCCCCAACTCATAGTTCGGCGTCAATATTTTGAGCGAAATGTCATGATTTTGATTTGACTTGTAAGGTCTATCGTCCACAAACTGGTTGAACGAGAACGTATAGCGCCCGTTAAATGCAGGGTAACGGTATTTCTTTTCATCAAAAAGTCCATCAAAAATCAGCTCTGATACTTTCCCGATAACCTCTGAAATTTCAACATTTTGACTCTCGATTTCCCTGTTGATTTCCTGTTCCTCATCGGTAAGGAATACATAAACTTCCCCATTTTTTTGGATCAGCGTTTGACGGACAAGGCGTTTTAAAGCTTCTTCGACTTTATTTTTTAATGCAATTCTGTCGTCGTCTATATTTGAAACCATAAGACTTGTAATGTTTTCGAGATTGGCAACCACTTCTTTGACGTATTTGATCATGAATAAGGTTTTTAACACAGCGACATCAAAGCAGTCCTCTGATTTCTCGGGATTTAGGTACTCATTGTCATAGGCGCGAATGATCACACCCTTATGGCTATGATCAAGGAACTCCTCCAAGGCATCATAGAACATGTTTACAGGAACAATTGTCCCCTCGGTCTTGTCCATTATCTTCATCGCTGACTCTTTGAAGAGTGCCAGCATGGAACGTTCCCCTTCGGCTAAGTGTTTCCCGCTGGCCCCGTGCGTTCTGATGGAAGTCAGGACGCTGGCAAGAAGATTGAACTGGTATGGGACAAAAGGATAGATTGCCGCAAAATTATTGCGATCTGAATAGAGTTTCTTTTCTATGCCGTCATTGAAAATGATGAGATTTTTGATGATGGTGTCTTTTTCATCGTAAAGTAGACCTAGTGTCTGTTTCCCGCTCTCTGTTTTCTCCAGTATTCTCTTGCGAATAACTTCATCCACGTTGGCAGAAGAAAGCGATAGTCTGGTATCAAAGCGCCCTTGAATCTTGGAAAAATCATTTCCTTTTGTCTTGGTGATGCTGTCAATATCCTGCTGACTGGTTACTAAAACCCATGCTTTTCCGCCACAAGCGGTGCCTAAGTCTTCTGTTACAGTTTGAAGATTTAGCATCAATTTGGAATCATCGCCGATGTATTGGCCAATTTCATCTACAAGGAAGACCACATGATGGTTATTGCCTTTCTTTTCAATGTGCTTTTTGACCATTTCAGCAAAAGTGGCAACATCGATATTGTAGGCTCCTGTTGCACTTGCGCACCAATTTTTCGCAGCATCCATGCTCATGTAATCAATCTGAACTAATGCCTTACAAACGTAATCTTGAATAAGTCTAAATTGATGACGAGAATCTTCCCATTCTTTGCCACGAATTTCTGCAAAGGCTACTTTGAAATCCTCATACTTATCTTCATCGGAAAGCTGTCTCTCCAAATCAGCTAAAAAAGGATTCGCTCCATAGAATCCCAGGTGCTGATTAAAGACTTTTAAAAATACTGAAAGAATGGCTTCTTTATTATTTTGGGAATCTGCCATTCCACTTTTCGAATCAATATTAAATAGAATGACATCACTGGATACATTTGCAGCAAGGCGCATATCTGCAAGAACCATCTCATCTTTAATTTTTCTGTCTTCAATAAAATATTCAAGTGCTGTTTTGCCATCAACTAAACGATTCTCTAAAAGATAAGATAAAATTTTCAGGAAGTGCGATTTACCACTCCCAAAGAAACCGGATATCCAAACACCCATTTTGTCTGTGTTGCCAACGATTCCTTTTTTATAGCTTGAGAAAAAGTCTGCAAAATGCTTTTGCAATTCTCTTGTGACGACGTACTCTTCAAGTTCTTGTCTGACATTTTCGTCATCACCTTGTCCAACTTTGATAACGCCTTTGATTTCTCTATCGATCGGTTTTGCAAACATATTTTTCACATACATATCGTTTTACCCCTCAATCTACAAGCTTGAAAGCTCTGTAATAGTTGTCGTCTTTGATCTCCGAGAATAGCATCAATGACTGCCCATCATACTTTCCAGGGAAAAACATAATAACCGGCACATCGTCTACATACTGATGCAAATTATTTAAAACCTTATGGGATCGCAATATCGGAAAGCATTTCCCTACGCCCGTTAAAAACACAATCGAGTTGCTTGGCGTATTGTTCTTGATATGTGCCAAGATTTCATTGCTGTGGTTGTCTTCTTCCATTCGAAGTATTTCATTTATCGCTTTGGTGATTTCCGAAAATCCTTTAGTTTTTTCAAATTCCATGCACAAATCGAGGAAACCTTCACGAATCAAAAGATCAATGACGATGTCATATAAATCGAAAACAACCAACTGAAAGTCCTGGCTCCCGTTTTTATATTTCGATGTCAGATAATCAATCCGTTCTCTGACAAGTAGTTCTTGCTCTGCAGGATAATCAAATATGTAGTATCCCACTTCATTACCTAGACCCTTATTTTTTCTGAAGTTTGGCTGCTTGAGTTTATCTTCAAGCTTGTTTAATCTGCTCTCTAAATCCTGCATTTAGCTCACTCCTGTAATGGCTTTGATCATTTGCATCTCGCCGGTGTCTTTTAAAAAGTTCTCTAGTGTTATGTCCAGAATTGGAGGTGTAATTTTTTTCTGCTTATCACTGATGGTCAGCAGCCCTGCATCAACTAAAAAGTTCATATATGTACTGCGTAATCGTCGCAAAGTCACATCCGTCCACGTGCTCATATTTTCGTCTTGCTCTTGTTTATTTTTAAAAAAGATATTGATATCACTTGCCGTCAGCTCAAGTGCTCCAAGCTTCACTTTTTCGCGATATACCTCATACAGAAACTCGAAAAACAATCTATTTTTCTTGGCTGACGCAAGGATATTGATTATTTTTTGAGTCTGCAAATCAGTATGCATAAAAATCTCAAGATAGCCCTCTTCAATTACTTCAATTCTATTTTTAAGATAGCCAAAAATTCGTTTTGCTCGATACTCCTTCGAAATGCCCAGCAAATTTTCATTCAGGCATAACGCCTTTATATCATCCCATGATTTACCTTCGTACCTTAATTTTATTAAACTCTTGAATTCGATGAACCAAAAGGATTCCGCTACAAGCCCTGAACTATACTTTTCCATAAATAATCCCCCAACTACTACATTGTTCCTATTTCTTCAACGGGGTAACTACCCCTAATCCGCCGCTATTGCATTTACTTTACTACCTCAACGATGTCCCCAATATCGCAATCCAATATCCTGCAGATTTTGATCAAAATATCGAGCGATACAATCTCATTTTTCTTTAGCTTTGTAAATGTAGCGGGGCTAATTTTTGCTGCCTTCCTAACTCCAACGTTCGTCATGTCTTTGTCAATTATCAATATCCAAAGCTTTTTATAACTTACACCCATATAACACCTCTTTACGGCTGAACGATTTTTATTTAACTTGTCATAATGGCACAAACATTTTTAGATAAATTACACTATACTACTTCATTTTATCAATTTAGAATCACCAATACAATGAAATCGTTCAACTTCTCAAAAAAAATAGCATATATGGAAAAGCGAATTATTTTACCTTGTTATAATTCCCGGAAATTCAGGTATTTTTATTAAAAGAAAAAAAACACCCAGCTTGTGCTGAGTGCATTTTGTTTAGATTTTCGTTACTGCGAAAGAAAATACTATTCTCCTTAAAACTCTCGTGATTCTGAAGAGAACTCTATATTCTCGATTTTGACTTTGGCAATCTCAAATCCAAAGCACATTTTCCAAGTTCCTGCATTTTATGAATTATCCATTTAATTTTTATTCGACGTTTTACTAGAATTTTGAAGTGTCTTAAAAAGCGTATTAAACTGTCCTTTAAATGACATGAATTGGTCGAAAATATCTTCGCCATCATTTAACATTTTTACGGTTACCCAACCTAAAGATTCAGTGATTGTGCTGGCAACGGTACCGTTAATTGCGGCACCTGCAACGGTCCCCACAGCGGGAATCAATTTCACGATATTGCCGACTGCACTTCTGCCTAAACCAACAACAATCAATTCTTTAGACAGGCTTTTCCCAAGACTTTCAGACCATGATTGACCGAATATTTTGTGCAAGCGAGCCATCATCGTTAACTGGACTGGAACCAGCAAGACTGCATCTGAAAAAGGGATAGGCGAACAGCCGATAATGGCTGCCGTTAAAGACGCAGCATGAACAGTAGTATGACATTTTTTGCGGGTTTCTTCATCAACACCTTCCAAAAACTCATCGAAGATACCGTCAAATTGATTTTTACTCTTGTCCAGAATTTTTTCAGCCTGCTCTTTTGATTTGTCATAAGCATTAATTACAGTGGCTGATGTTTTTTGCGGTAATTTTTTTAACACTTCGGAGAAGAATGATTCAAATTCTTTTTCGTCTTGCTTCAGATCGTTGTCTGTAAGTTCTCTTTCAACCTGATCTTCTTTTACTGCCTCTTTTTCCTGATTTCGCATTTTCCCTGTGACTGTCTTTTTCCTAAACTCTTTTTTCATGCGTACTCCCACCTTTATAGTTAATCAACAGCTTGAATATTTTAAATTTTTTTGATCATCCTGTAAATTACTTGTATCCAGGGTTTTGGTGCAAAAACATTCCACTATTCCCCTCAAAAAAATCAAATGTATTCATATCGACGAATTTGGAGTTCAAGCCTTGGAATAAAATCTTTTAAGACCCATGGTTTAACAGTGCCTTGGTTCATCTATTAATCCATCATACGCATATCTTTTCCTTTTTGGGAAAAAGCTATTGGTTCACCATAATGCAACCACTTATCTTATGCGATGACAACACTCACGATTCAATTTCTTTGATCATTTGATTTATGAGTTCTTTTAAAACAACAGCCACATCAGTGTAACTGTTCGAAGAGACATCTATTTTTTTCAAAATATCCATGGGTATACTTGCCTGTACTTTAAAAGGAAATATTAAATCGTACTGAGTTCTTTTAGAATTCACAAACTTATCCTGAAATTCATTGTCAAATTGGTTTACATTTTCCAATTTACTTGTTATGTCTGGTGTATAGATATTAGTCCACTGATTATTAATGCTGTGCTTTCTTCCAGTCATATTCATAAGATTTTGATATTTATGTTTATTGAAACTTTTTATTTCGTTTGTATTGAAGTACGCATCTAACACAGAACTACCCATTGACTTTAAACACAGATATGGTTTGGTGACCATCTTCATATTTACAACTTCGTTGTTCAATGCCGTTGAAAATGACAAGGGCGACTTGCTCACAAATTTAAAATCTGTCGTTTTTTGAATCAAACTGTATGCTTGCGGTTTAGTAAATCCCGGCCAAAAATTAATAGTCAATTTTCCTTCTTTGTTCACCTCATCGTATTCGTACCAAACAACTATTCGATCTATCCAAGAAAGATTGCACATCATAGTATTGTTATTTGTCAAACTATAATTTATGCCATTATTTATTCCATTCAATTTTTTAACCAAGTCAGACATAATAATTCCAACTCTTTTACTTATTAATTCAGTTTCCTCATTTTGGCAAAGTTTAAGCGGTTTAGAAGGTATCCAATCTGGATGAATATTTCTTAGCAAATGATAGTAATCATTAATAATCTTATTATCTGACGAGTGTAATATCTGATACGTCTCAATAAGTTCAACTATTTCCGTCCAACTCACAGATACTATATTCCCATTAACAACGCTGCTATTATTTTTGTAATAATTGCTAATATATCCCTCCATTTGATTGATAAGTTGCCCCATGCAATTGTGATCCGATGGTTTAACTTCGATAATAATTAATGTATCATCGTACTCAATTGTTATATCCGTTATCGTTCCATAGTTATTTGAAGGATTCATGATAGGAATTGGTAGTATAGCTTCTGTCAACGTTATCCCAAGTATATTTGAGTATTCTGGTTCTATTTGTGTTGTATTCATTTGAATATTGACCTCATATTCCCTTTGAGGTTTTTCTATTTTTTGTAGCATAGCTAAATTAGCGAGCACAGTTGAACTAACCGGGCTGCTTATTTTGTTATTCACTAAATCAAATAGTCTATCCAATATGAAAGGATTTGAATCTAGTATTATGGCTAGGCCTCGAGAGATATTATTCTCAATCGGATCCGCCGCGGCCTGACTGTAATGGTAGAATATATTCAAGTGTTTATTTTTTCTGTTTCCCATCATTATTCCCCCACAATCAAAATAATTTCTACACATCGAATAAAAATTTTTGAAAACGTTTACCGTATTTATTATATCAAAATAATTCATTTTTCAATACAATTAATTCCTAGATGATCCGAGCGCACACAGCAGAGCGGAAATTCTATCGCTAAAGGTTTTCCGCTCAATCAATTCTGTTCTCTTTTTTTGGAATATTATGCATTAGAAAAAATCTTAATATTATTTCAGATGGTAGATGTAATCCATTGCATATTTCTGCTGAAATCCATCCAACACCTCAGCATCATAAAAATGGGCAACCATATATCCTTCTTTATCATAGGCTTCGGCAATTACTTTTGGTGCTATTACATTCTTTGGAAAGTAAGTTGGAATTATTTTCGAAATGCGATCATAGGTAACTTTCTTATTCTTCAGGCTTTCCACTTTGTTAACTCGGTACAAGCCTTTAAAAATGGCTTCATATTTCGATGAAGATGTCTTTTCGTGAGAGAAGAGTGCTATTTTTTGATTCAGTTCCGTTAATCGACTCCAAGCATATTTGTCATTTTCCGCAGAATTGATATGGAATTCCGTGAACCTGTTCCCATCTGAAGTTAAGTGGTTATCCCACTCTCCATTCGGATAAAACTTCAAACGCTTGATGTCCGTATCTTCCTCAAACTTATGCTTTGCTCCGCTGCCCTGGAATCCTTTGTATCCTGCCCCAAAACAGTTGCAGCACTCCGAAACAGTCCGTAAGCGGACATTGTCATCTGCGTCTAAATAGCCTTTTTCTATATATTCGCTTGGATTTTGATCTCTGACAGATTCCCATGATACAATTATATCTTTATTACGATTAACCAAAGCATCCACCACCTCATCTTCATTTGCTCTCATTATCTCAATGATATCAAGGGTATTCAATATTTATTTAATATACTTCCATTTCAGTTACTCAAATTGTTATAGGATTAGATCTTCCGAGAGTAAAAAAAAGCGGAAATACCGTCATTATAGACTTTCCGCTAAATCGATTCTGTTGTAGTTTTGCCATGGTTTACCAATTAGAGACACCCAATCGTATTTCATAGTGATAACCATAATTGTTATAGTTGATGCCGGCTACTATAATTAGAGAGATACAGTTTCTCAAAATTACCAAATATTGTCTCTTCCGCATTTTCAGCATTTACACTCAGTAATGGTAATTGCACGAAACTTACCTTTCTGACTCCGGCGTAATATTGATCTGCTGTTTCTTTCATTTCGGGAGTAGCTAAGTATATTTCCTCTCCAATCATTTGTATATCCATATATTCTGCTTTTGTGGGATAATAAAAATGCTGATGATTTGAAGTTGAACATCCCTTTTCCCACGAGGCGATATCTTCATATTCGAATTTTGACAAGTAAATGGTGGGCAGCTGTTCGAAGTGTTCATCATTATGTAGCATGATCTCCATGGCATATATTGGACCGTCACGCCACTCATTCTTGAGTATTTTATCCGTTTCCCTTTGGAACAACAGAATAAAATCATCGATACACCATCCGTAGTAATTGCCGTTCCACTGCCACTTTAAAAATTTTCCATTTACAGTTTTGTAGTTTGTTTTTTCATTCGCAATTGTACGGCAATATTCCATTAGTTGATTAACATTTTCATGAGTTTTATGCACTGCAATAAAGGCATTCCGGATATTTTCATCAACTGAGTTCATAATGTATTTGCCCCCTTAATCTTGCTGTTCGATTCAAAGTCAGAATCTGACGAATCTGTTGGATAAAATGAATAAAACTTTTCTTGGTCGATGTCCACATCAAAATCTACTTGCATGTCTTTGAAACTTTCGAATCCTTTTTTCATCAGTAAGGAAATGAGGTCATCGATAATAACTTGGTAATACCGATCATCTAGTTTCAATTTTTTCAACTCTACCAAAATGCTTTGCCATGAAATATATGCCAGCTGAACATCATTGCTGATAATGTTACGGTTTACTACATCGTTATAGACATTTCGACAGGATTCACTATTTGCGATAAAAAGTAGAATCTTCGTTTTCCCTGCGCCTTTTCTTGAAATGTCCCTGGACTCTCGTGCAAGTTGATTTTTGCTATCTTCCGTCTCGACGGATTGGTTGTCTACAATAGAAGAGTTATCTATATTATCATCAGAGGAAAGTCCGCTTGCGTACTTCACTTCAATACCGATTATCGTATCATCGAAATTCAGTAAAGCATCGATTTCACCTTCGTCAGCTTTTGGCCAAAATTCTATTTTATCGCTCCAAAAGTCAGCGCTAATTTTTCCGATTAAATCGCCAACTTTACTTGGATACACTCCAGCTACCAAAATATTCCGCAACGCCAAATCAAACGGGATGTACCTCAATGCTCCAAAAAAATTCCCAGTTAGGTTATCTTCTAAACTTTCATTCAAATTATAGCCTGTTTGGCTCAGTTTCCCTTTAATTTCAGCAATCATATTTGCACCCCCTTTTAGCTTTCGTCGATTTAGCAGACTTCATAACTCTTAGAATATGGATATTCAGTGATTATCCATAGCGCAGTAACTTCATAGAAAGTATCAATGCTAAATTACGGTCATCAAGAATACTTAATTATCCATTTAATTCTTTCGTGTAACTGATTGAATCACGTATAAATTTTTGGAATTTTACTTTGTCGATTGGTTCTTAAGTTTAACTTTCCATAGGCATTTCCCTTTTGCGAATACAGTAGCATCTGGAGATATTACTTCATATTTGTTCCCGATAGAATCCCTAAATTGTAGAACAAAAATAAACTTTTCGTCGGTATATCCAGTATCATCAAGGCCCAGACGCAGACAATCGCTAGATTCAAAACCCAGATATAAGTCGCCTGTAAATTCTCTTTTAGCAGGGATTTCAATTCGGAAATCAGCACCTACCGCTTTTCCGAACCCGATGACATTATGTTTTGATCTAATCGTATCTTGAGAATCTTTAATCAGGAGCCTACCAGAAATAATGGTCACAGGGTCAGTGGATAAATTCCTAAAAGAAACGTCTAATAACGCTGTGCCATCTTTTACTCTTAGATAATTTTCTAGTATTGTTAGCTGGAATCCCCCCGACTTCCCACTAGTCATGTATTTGAAATCAGCATGATCAGGCACTGCATTCATACTTCCTTTTCTTACTAAACAAAAACCTTTATTTATTCCATTAGAGTCTTTTTTTATGACATATGGTTTATCACGCGTGTCTCCGATTTCGATGATAGCAACTTCTTTTCCAAGATAGTCTCTGTACTACAGATTGAAATGCACATCCGGCTCTATATTATTGTAAATAAACTGCTGATAGGTTGAAGAATCTACCTTTTCCTCGGGTGTAATGCCACAAGGATTTTTCCCACCAATTCCATCATCTTCAATTCCCATTATGATATATTTTTTTCCTTGATGGTTCGAATTAGCCATCGCCATAATATCCTTTAATATGTCTGGCGTTCCTTTGCGGGAATACATCTTTGTTTTGAAGTCTAAGAAGTTTGATTCATACCCATTTTCAATCAGTTCTAGCAATTCTCTTTCCAAAAGTAACACCCCACCAATAATTAATCTATCCTATTTACTAACTCCTATACTCACTCGCTATGATTTCATTTATTTGAAACATGTCAGTTTTGAAAAAACCCTCTATCTCTGCCTTTATATCTTTTTTTAAAACTTCTATAATATCTTTGTATTGTTCTATATAGTTATTAGTCAAGATATCTTTT
>CAXYVG010000077.1:0-17938 GCA_964292325.1 uncultured bacterium
TTTCGTTAGTTTGATCAATCGTTTGTTGCATTTCAGCGAGAATCGCTTCTTTACCTTTTAACATACCCTCGTTATATCCTTGCTGATATCCTTCTTGATGACCTGTATCATATGCTTGCTGCTTAGTGAGTTCTGCTTGTTGATTCGCCTCAGACAAACAACGTTCTGTTTGTGCCTTAGCTTCCTCAATCATAGTTGCAATTTTTTCATTCGCGGCAACCATCAAATCATCAATAATAGTTGTTTCCACAATAGCAGAAGAAGGAATTTCTTGCTCTTCTTCCACCAGTAAATTGCGATCAATCACGATCGGATCATTCTGCATGCACACATACTTTATAATCTTAGACAATGATCTCGTCCCCTTTACCACGTGCCACAACGATTTCACCAGACTCCTCAAGACGACGGATCACATTAACAATTTTTTGTTGTGCTTCTTCTACATCGCGAATTCGCACAGGTCCCATATATTCAATTTCTTCACGCAACATTTCGGCTGCACGCTTTGACATATTTTTGTATATCTTTCCCGATACCTCAGCAGAAGAAGCCTTAAGTGCCAATGCCAATTCTTTACTATCAATCTCACGTAATACCAATTGCAACGATCTATCAT
Source organism: uncultured bacterium (assembly GCA_964292325.1). Classification (GTDB taxonomy): domain Bacteria; phylum Bacillota; class Negativicutes; order DSM-13327; family DSM-13327; genus CTSoil-075. Next base: position 620 of record CAXYVG010000077.1, read on the forward strand.
CCAGTAAAACAAGATCTTCAAATACAAACATACGACGCTTAATCTCTTCAGCAAGTTCGGGATCTTGTACTTCTAAATTTTCAATAATAGTTCGCTCAGTGGTACGATCCACTCTGTTTAATACTTCAACAATCGCATCTACCCCACCTGCAGCCGTAAAATCCTGAGTAACAAGAGAGGATAGTTTGCGCTCTAAGATGCGTTCCACATCTTTGAGCACATCGGGAGATGTACGATCCATTGTTGCAATTCGTTTCGCTACATCCACTTGCCGATCCGCTGGCAATGAAGATAAAATCACTCCTGATTGTTCAGGTTGTAAATAAGACATAATGAGCGCAATCGTTTGTGGGTGCTCATTTTGAATAAAATTGAGTAGTTGAGCAGGATCCGTTTTACGAGCAAAATCGAAAGGTCTGATTTGTAGGCTCGATGTCAATCTATTGATAATAGCAACTGCTTTTTCTGAACCTAAGGCTTTCTCTAATACTTCACGTGCATAGTCAAGCCCACCACTAGAAATATACTCATTCGCCATAAGCATTTGATAAAACTCAGTTAACACTGCATCCTTTTGTTCTTGAGGGACCTTGCGTTGATTTGCAATTTCAAGAGTTATCTTATCTATTTCTTCTTCACGTAAATGTTTGAAAATTTCCGATGACATATCAGGGCCAAGTGTGATTAACAAAATAGCCGCTTTTTGCTTATTGGTCAATTCATTCGACTGATACATACAATCCCTCCTCTCAAGTTACTCTATTCCTCTGACAACCACGTTCTAATTAATTGTGCTACATCGCCAGGACGGGTTTTAACAATTTTTTCAATTTCTTGGCGTTGATTTGCTCTTTCCTGTTCTTGCGGCGATAATTCTTCGCTTGCAGGATTTTCCAACTTTTCTGCTGCCGCTGCAGCTGTTTCTGCTTCGGTCGCTTCCATAGCGATTTTTTCCATTTCCTCTTGTTGGCGACGTTTTCTCATACGAACAACATAGAGAATTGCTAAAATCACCAATACAATCAATGCAATTTTTAGCCATAACGCTTGTTTCTGTTGATTTTCTAAATCTTGTTCTTCTTTTCGTTGCTTATCAAGAAGATCCGTATTAAAGGAGATACTCTCTACCGATACCGTATCACCTCTAGCTGTATTTACACCAATTGCCGAAGCTACAGTCTTGGCAATACTATCCTGTTGAACTTTATTAATACTAGCATCCACTAATACCGCTACTGTCAGCCTCTTTACAGATCCTGGTGTAGCTACAACTTTTTCTTTGGTTTCATTAATTTCATAATTACGGGTTACTTCTTTTTTCTCATAATTCGATTGTTGAGGAGTATTATTCGTTACATACCCCGGAATATTCGAAGTGGTTCCTGGAACCCCTCCAGTATTTGATGAAGTTCCTTTAAAAGTCTCATTCAGATCCTGAGAACTTCGTATAATACCTTTATCATCAACTACAGGCTCAAAAACTTGTCGATCGACCGTTCGTTGGTCAAAACTAAGTTCAACATTCACTCGCGCTGCAGCTTTATTCGGGCCCAATACCTGTTCTAGTAAAGACTGTATATTTTTTTGCAAATCTTCTTGTACTTTCTTAGTCATCTCAATTTGCGTCAATGTATTACCAGCCCCAGCTAGTCCTAAGCCATCATTTTGATCATTCAGTACGTGAGCCATCTGATCAATAACCGTTACATTCTCCGCTTTTAGTCCTTGAATACTATGAGCTACCAAATTAACGACACCTTTGATTTGCTCTTTGGTTAGTTGAGAAGAAGGGCGCAATTTTAGCATAATAGAAGCCGTTGCTGGCTTTTCATTTTTCTTATATAGACTATCTTCCGATAGTACAATATGCACTCTCGCCTTTTCTACCTCTGGCATTTGCTCAATAGTACGTGCCAATTCACCTTGCAGTGCTTGCACTAAGTTTACCTTATTTTGAAACTCCGTCGCACCAAACTTACTTTGCTCAAATATTTCAAAACCTTTATTTCCTCGTGGTAAACCTTGACTAGCTAATTCTAACCGGATGCGATACACATCCTTTGACTGAACCATAATCGCACTACCATTCGCAGCAATTTCATGATTCACTTTCATTTCTTTCAGTTTTCCTACAATCTCACCAGCATCTTTTGATTCTAAATCCGTAAATAACGGTACTAAATCGGGGCGACTCCCCCACCAAAAACTCCACGCTAAAACGACTGTGACTATAAGTATGGCTGAACCTAGAATCATATACTTTTCTTTTTTGCCTAAGTTTTGCCATAAGCGTAGAGACTTTTCTTTCCAATTGCCCATCGTCTCCACCCTTTCAAATTACCAGAATTTTCATATTTACACCTGCATACGCATAACTTCTTGATATGCATCGATCATTTTATTACGTACTTGCATTGTTAATTGCAACGATATATTAGCCTTTTCCGTAGCAATTGTTACTTGCGAAACATCTTGGAGTTTACCTGCTGCCAAATCAAAAGATGCCTGTGATGAATCGTGTTGTAATTTATTCACTTCACCAAGAGCATCCGTCAAAAATTCACCAAAATTCTTATTCCCAGCACTCTCTAATTGTAAGGTTTTACTACTTGCCGTAGAAGTGACCGGTGTTAATGCAAGCGCTTCAATACGCATTGTTCACTCTCCTTTTATTTTCCTATCTCTAATGCTTTAAGGGCCATACTTTTCGCCGCATTGATAACTGTTACATTAGCCTCATAAGATCGAGTGGAGCTAATCATATCGACCATCTCACTTACAACATTAACATTAGGCATTTCGACATAACCTTCTTTATTCGCATCTGGGTGAGCAGGATCATATACCTTTTTAGTTGGTGAAGTATCTTTTTGAATCCCTGTCACTCGAACCCCATTACCCGTTTGTAATTGTTGCGATAAGACTTGAGAAAAACTCGCTTCATTTTCTCTTGGTGCAAACACAACCATTTGTCGGCGATAAGGTCCGCCCTCCGCTGTACGAGTCGTATTAACATTAGCAATATTATTTGAAATCACATCCATGCGAAGCCTTTCAGCTGTTAAACCAGATGCAGCTGCATCAATCGCACCAAACATTCCCATACTCAATTATCTCCCTTCTTTAATAGCCGACTTAATAGTTGAAAAATAACTACTCACTTGCTGCGCTACAGCATTATAATATATACTATTTTTCGCTAAACTAGCCATTTCAACATCAATATCTACATTACTACCATCAGTTCGGACTGAAGTATTGCCGACAACATTAATTGTTGGAGTAGGAATTGTTTTTTGTTGCAGAGGCAGATGTCGCTCATTCGTTTGGAACATCGATAACTTATCAGTATCTATAGCACTTTGTAATAAATCCTCAAATACTACTTCACTTTTTTTATAACCAGGTGTGTTTACATTCGCAATATTATTACTTATTACTTTTTGTCGAAGCGAGGACGCTGACAAAGCTTGTTCTAACACCGCAATACGCGGTGACGAGACAATTGAATTTAACACCATACCCCTCCTATAAGTCTTTATTTATATAAATGCTTTAGATTTTTATGCATAGAACATACCGATTCATAAACAATGAATTCTACATAACTCGCAGAATTCCTTTATAAAAAACAAAATTAGGAGCTTTTTGTTACATGCATATATGAAATAGGACAAAAGTCCATAAAATTATGGTATAATATCTTAGTTTTGGGGTTAATATCGTCAAATATCCTTAATTTCATATCAAATTCACTTATTTTTACCTATAAATACCCATAATTATCCATTCTTAATAGTAGTTTATAAAAATTATATCACGTTTTCTGTGCAATTAATGTCGTTTTATGTAAAAGCTTTCCTTTTAAAGAAACAATTGCACAAACATCTCTACTGATTTATTCTTACGCATCCGTATAATTCAATCGGCAGCAACCTAAAAAGAGGGGAGCTATTGGCATATATAGCCAGCAGCTCCCCTCTTTTAATAATACTATTATTTTTTAAGTTTCTTTAATTCATCGAAAAGACGATCGTTTAATACTTTAATAAACGTCCCCTTCATACCTAACGATTTAGATTCAATAACCCCAGCACTTTCAAATTTACGCAATGCATTGACAATAACAGAACGAGTAATACCTACACGATCAGCAATTTTACTTGCAACTAGTAAACCTTCATTCCCATCTAATTCATTTAAGATATGTATTACAGCTTCCAATTCCGAATAGGAAAGAGTGCCAAGAGCAACTTGTACTGTGGCTTTTTTCCGCGCTTCTTCTTCAATCTTTCCACTACGGTCTCTTAGAATTTCCATCCCTACAACCGTAGCACCATATTCAGCCAAAATTAAATCATCAGGACTAAACTCAGCGTGAAACTTAGCTACAATTAGAGTTCCAATTCGTTCACCTACACCATGAATGGGAACAATCGTCGTAAATTTATCATTAAACAAACATGAAGTTCCATCACTAAAGGAACACATTCCACCTTCAAGGCTCAAATTAGGGGAAGTCTCATTAATTCTAAGCAACCACTCTACATATCTTTCAGGGAAACAGCCTTGCAATAACACTTTATCACGCATCAAATCACATTCAAAATTGTCCACCAAGGCATAACCAAACAAAGTACCATCTTTACTAACAATATATATATTAGCGCCCATTACCGTACTAAGAAGATTGGATATTTCATCGTATTCCACTTTTTCGGATTTTTGTAATAATTTATTAATTTTGCGAGTACGTTCTAATAACGATATCATATTATATTTTCCACCTTTCATTAGGTTTTTCAACCTATATTATAAAATAAAATGACTTAAATCTTGATTGGTCACAATATGTGACAATTTTTCATTTACATATTGTTCATTAATCTCAACGTTTTCTTCTACTATATCAGGTGCCTCAAAAGCTAAATCTTCCAATAACTTCTCTAGAATCGTATGTAAACGCCTAGCACCAATATTTTCAGTTTGCTCATTTACTTCAAAAGCAATATCCGCTAATTTATCAATCGCATCTGCAGTAAATGTAATTTTTATATTTTCAGTTCCTAATAAACTAATATATTGTTTGATCAATGCATTCGCTGGTTCTGTCAAGATTTGTTTAAAATCATCTCTCGACAAATTAGTTAATTCTACTCGGATCGGGAATCGCCCTTGTAATTCCGGAATGAGTTCCGATGGCTTAGTGGTATGAAAAGCCCCTGCTGCCATAAATAAAATATGATCCGTCTTGATCGATCCATATTTTGTCGCCACCGTTGAACCTTCAACAATAGGTAGAATATCACGTTGTACCCCTTCTCTTGATACATCCTGCCCCGAAGAATGATCACGCCCAACAATCTTATCAATCTCATCAAGAAAAATGATGCCAGAATTTTCAGCTAAATCAAGAGCCACCATTACAACTTCATCCATATCAATCAGCTTTTGCGCTTCTTCCTGAACAAGCACCTTACGAGCGTCTCGTACTGTTATTTTACGTTTTTTTTGTTTCTTTGGCAAGAAACTCCCCAACATATCCTGAATATTTATGCCCATTTCTTCAATACTGGCCCCAGAAAAGACCCCCAACATAGGATTTGCATTATCTTCTACTATTATTTCAATAAATTCATCTTCTAACTCACCATTTTTTAAACGGGTTTGCCAATATTCACGACTGTCGTTAATAGCAGGAATATCTTCAACCGGAATATGATTCTGCTGTGTTTCATTCGTTGAAGAAGCACCACCAAATAATATTTCAAAAGGATTGCGTGCAGATTCTTTTTTTGTTGTTGGCAGGAAAAAGTCTAAAATACGTTCTTCCGCAAATTCATGTGCTTTATCAGCCACTTCCAACATTTTTTGTTGTTTCACCATACGAATGGCGATCTCCACTAAATCACGAACCATCGACTCGACATCACGTCCCACATATCCAACTTCCGTAAATTTAGTAGCTTCTACTTTTACAAAAGGTGCATTGACCAATTTGGCCAAACGACGTGCAATCTCTGTTTTTCCTACACCCGTAGGACCAATCATCAATATATTTTTAGGAATTATCTCATCTTTTAGGTCAGCAGATAATTGTTTACTACGCCAGCGATTCCGCAAAGCAACTGCTACTGATTTTTTCGCCTGCTTTTGTCCTACAATATATTTATCTAATTCCCTTACAATTTGTTTAGGTGTCATTTCAGTCAACATCATCACTCCTCTTTTAATAGCTCTTCAACTGTAATATGGTCATTTGTGTAAACACAAATAGTTGATGCAATTTGGAGTGCTTCTCTAACAATTTCAGGAGCAGATAAATTAGAATATTGTACTAAAGCTCGAGCAGCAGCTAGAGCGTAAGAACCACCAGAACCAATTGCTACAACGCCATCATCCGGTTCAATTACTTCACCATTACCGGAAATAATCAACATATGTTCAGCATCCGTAACAATAAGTAATGCTTCCAAGCGCCTCAATACCCTATCCATGCGCCATTCTTTAGCTAACTCTACTGCTGCGCGCATTAAATTCCCATTAAACTCTTCTAACTTAGCCTCAAATCTACTAAACAAAGTGAAAGCATCAGCTACTGAGCCCGCAAAACCCGCTAAAACTTTACTGTGATATAAACGACGAACCTTCTTCGCATTATGTTTCATAACCGTATTGCCACCAAATGTGACCTGTCCGTCTCCAGCAATTGCTGTTTTTCCTTGATGTTTTACAGCAATAATTGTTGTAGCATGAAACATAATCACCACCTCCTACATAATTGATATGTAACACTACATGCTTTTACTATTTTAAGGTTATATGAGGAAAAGCACCTCTCTACCATGTTGTAATTCAGCAAAATCGAGCCATCTGCATTCATTCATTACAATGTATTGCGAGGTGTTTCTAACATGTAAACATAGTATAATTTTCCATTATTATGGTATTGATCATTCCACAATAACAAACCATACTGAATAATACTATCACATAGAAGGATTTTTTTACTTTTCTGTCGAAATATGCAATTCAACCTATTAACTCATAGTATCACATTACTATTAATTACGCAAGATTATTTTCTAAATTTTCTTTAAAGTTTTCTAATTTTTCTAGAGCACGTTGAGCAATCAACCCGTTCTTTGTTTTCTTGTCTTTTATTCGAACTTCTAATGGCGGTAAAAGGCCAAAATTTATATTCATCGGTTGAAAATGCTTTGCATCTGTATTCGTAATATACTTACATAATGCACCATGAGCTGTTTCGATTGGAAATTCTATGCTCGCACGCCCTGATAAAATTCTTGTAGCATTGATACCCGCTACCAATCCTGATGCTGCTGATTCAATATACCCTTCTACACCTGTTATTTGTCCGGCAAATAACACCTGTGGATGTTCAATCATTTGCAATGTAGAATGTAAAATTTTAGGTGAATTTATAAACGTATTACGATGCATTACACCTAACCGAACAAACTCCGCTTTTTCAAGTCCTGGTATCAAACGAAAAACACGTTCTTGCTCTGGCCACTTTAAATGCGTCTGAAAACCAACAATATTGTATAATGTAGCTGCAAAATTGTCCTGACGCAATTGTATCACTGCATGAGGAGTAGCACCTGATTTTGGATCTTCAAGGCCTACTGGTTTAAGTGGTCCAAAACGCAATGTATCAATTCCACGACTCGCCATTTCTTCTACTGGCATACAGCCTTCAAAAAAAATAGGTTTTTCAAAATTTTTAACAGGTACTGTTTCTGCATTGGTTAATTCATTCCAAAAGTTTGTATATTCTTCTTTATTCATTGGACAGTTGAGATAATCATCAGTACCTTTACCATACCGAGAAGCTTTGTATACCTTCTCCATATCTAGCGATTCTCCTAATACAATAGGTGCAGCCGCATCATAAAAATATAGATATTGATTCCCTGTCATACGCCCAATTGCCTCCGATAAGATCGGTGATGTTAATGGTCCGCTTGCAATAATCAGTGGCCTATCTTGAGGAATCTCCGTTACTTCTTGATTGATAATCGTTACGCGTGGATGAGACTTTAAAATATCTGTTATATATTTACTAAATCCCTCACGGTCTACTGCCAGTGCACCACCAGCTGGAACTTTTGTAGCATCTGCAGCTTTCATAATGAGAGAATTCAGTTGGCGCATTTCTTCTTTTAATAACCCAACAGCATTCTCTAGACCGGCCCCCCGTAGAGAGTTACTACAAACCAGTTCTGCGAATTGGTCCGTATGATGAGCTGGCGGCATGACATGAGGTCTCATTTCATATAAGTCAACGTCATAGCCTGCTTCTGCGACTTGCCATGCTGCCTCGCTACCAGCCAGACCAGCACCAATAATAGTTACTTTTGACACATTTGCCCCTCCGATTATATTGTTATTCTTTTTTTATTTTTTCTTTCTTTTTTGTTGGCAATTTAGCCTTTTTTTTACTGTTTTTTGCTGTAGTTTTTGTTGTCGTAGTTGTTTTTTTCTCAGGAGTAACAGGATGCGTTTCACACGCTTCATTACTACAAAATGTTTTAAAAAGACCATTTTTCAAGTTATGTCGTAACATAAAAGCACCACATACCTGACAATTTTCTTTTAATGGCATATCCCATGTCATAAAATCACAGGTAGGATAATTCTGGCATCCGTAGAATATTTTGCCCCGTTTCGTTTTTCTTTCTACAATATTACCAGCACACTTGGCGCATTGTACACCTGTTTCTTTTAAAATCGCCTTGGTATTGCGACAAGCAGGAAATCCTGGGCAAGCAAGAAAATCACCAAATCGACCATGTTTCACTACCATATATTTTCCGCAATTTTCACACTGAACATCCGAGACTTCTACTGGAAGCTCAACATGACCAATTTCTTCTTCCGCATGTGCTAAATCAACAGCAAACCACTTATAAAAATCTTGTAATAATGCCAATCGCGAGCCTTTACCTTCTGCAATTTCATCCAGATTATTTTCCATCTTCGCAGTAAATTCAATATCAACAATTGCTTTAAAATATTGTTTTAACAAATCAAGAACGACAAAACCTAATTCTGTCGGTTGAAATTTTTTCTCTACTCGCAGTACATAGCCCCTAGCTAGAATGGTTTCAATAATCGGTGAATAGGTACTCGGACGACCAATACCTTTTTCTTCTAATACTTTGACTAACGTCGCTTCGGTATACCTAGGTGGTGGTTCTGTAAAATGTTGTTTGGGCATTATTTTATCCATTTTTAACACTTGCCCAACTGTCATATCTGGTAATGTAATATTTTTTTCTTTTTCCTCATCATCTTTACTCTCGGTATACACAGCCATAAAACCAGCAAATTTAACAGTTGAACCAGTAGCTCGAAGTCCAAAACGTCCAGCAATAATATCCACTGTTAAGGTATCATAAATAGCAGCCGCCATTTGACTGGCAATAAATCTTTCCCAAATTAACGTGTATACTCGTAGCTGTTCCCTTGATAGATGAGAGATTAATTTTTCGGGAGGTAATTCAAAACTAGTAGGTCGAATTGCCTCATGTGCATCTTGCGATTTCTTATTTAAATATACTGGACTTTTTTCAGGTAAATATACATTTCCATACTTTCCTTCAATATATGTACGTGCCTCTTGTTGAGCCGACTCAGAAACACGTACAGAATCCGTACGCATATAGGTAATAAGGCCAACTGGTCCAGAATTCCCTAGTTCAATTCCTTCATACAACTGCTGAGCAACCATCATGGTCTTACGAGAGGTAAATCCTAGTTTACGTGATGATTCTTGCTGCAAACTGCTAGTAATAAAGGGAGCCGAAGGATTCCGGCGACGTTCCCGCCGTTTTACATCACTTACGGTATACTCCGCTTGTTCTAATTCACTTTTAAAACTTTCTGCTTGGTCTACATTATCAACCTTAAGTTTTTTACCATCAACCAAAATAACCTGAGCATCAAATAAAGTAGATTTCGGTTTTTCTCGCATTTTAGCTAGTAATGACCAATATTCCTCTGAAACAAAGGCTTGGATTTCTTTCTCACGGTCACATATAATTCCGACTGCGACAGATTGTACGCGTCCAGCACTAAGTCCTTTACGTACTTTACGCCAAAGCAGTGGGCTAAGCTGATAACCGACCATTCGATCTAATAGGCGCCTAGCTTGCTGCGCATCTACACGTTCCATATTAATAGCTCTCGGATGTTTGACCGCATTTTGAATGGTTGATTTCGTGATCTCATTAAACTCAACCCGACACGCCTGATCTTCAGGAATATTTAAAATATGTGCTAAATGCCAAGCAATCGCTTCCCCTTCGCGGTCAGGGTCAGAGGCCAAATAGACTTTATCAGCAGATTTAGCAGCACTTTTAAGTCCCTTTATAATATCGCCCTTACCTCGTATATTGATATATTTAGGTGCAAAATTATTATCAACATCTACACCAAACTGACTTTTAGGTAAATCACGTAAATGTCCCATTGAAGCCTTCACTGTATAATTTTTACCCAAGAATTTCTCAATTGTCTTGGCTTTAGCTGGTGATTCAACAATCACTAATGCTTTACTCACTTAGATTCCCTCCTTAGCGATACGCAAATAACGTTTTCCACTCTGCTCTATCGCTAATCCACGTAATTGCAATTGTAATAGAATATATGGAACAATTGTTGTCTGTAATTTAGTATTTATAATAATATCTTCAATACCTACTGGACTTTCATAGGAAAGTGTTTTATAAACTAACTCTTCTTCTACACTGAGCTCTAACTTCATAGGTTCATTTTTCCCCAATTGAAGATTATATTCTTCTAATATATCGATACTACTTTCCACTAATTTTGCACCTTGTTTGATCAATTTATGAGTTCCTTTACTTGACTGTGAAAAAATACTCCCAGGTACAGCAAAAACATCACGTCCCTCTTCCAAGGCAAAATCAGCTGTAATTAACGCACCACTCTTTTCGGCTGCCTCAACAACGATTACCCCACGAGATAATCCATTAATAATCCGATTACGAGCAGGAAACTGTCCCGGATGAGCCACTGTCTTCGGCGGATATTCAGAAACAACAGCACCACATTCTGCAATATGAGCAAGTAGCTTTCTATTTTCCGGCGGATAAGCCACATCGACCCCGCAGCCAAGTACTGCGATCGTATATCCTTTTGTCAACGCTCCTTGATGGGCTGCTGTATCAATACCACGAGCTGCACCACTTACAACCCATATATTTGCTTCGGCTAATTCTGCAGCTAGCATGGTGGCAACATTTTTCCCATAAGCCGAAGCACGTCTAGCACCTACAATTGCCACACAATTTTCAGTTGTTGGTAACGTCCCTCGGTAATAAAACACATAGGGAGGATTAAAAGTCTGTAACAATAGCTTAGGATACTCAGGATCATTCACTGAACAAATATGAATGTCACTTTTTTCCCATTCAGATGCTAATTTATATATATCTGTATTTTCCTGATGTATGAGTAATTTATTATATAGGACATCATCTAAACACCTACACAAAAATAAATCACGCTTACTAGCCTGCCAAGCCTGTTGCGCGCTACCAAAAAATGAAACTAAAGAGGTAAGATGTGCACGACCAATACCAGCCACCATTTGTAATGCCGCTAAATATATCTTTTCCATTTTGCCTCCGATATTGCTATTGATGTATAATCTTCCTTATTATCCCCAACAAATAGCAATATAAAACACTGGTAATTATAGCACACATATATATTACATACCAAGAAAAATGTAAATATTATTCATTTTGCACTTGCGAAATCGCATACTCCGCTATTTTATCAGCTGCCATTGGTTGACTAATCCCTACAGCGTTTTCCTTTAAAATGGTTAACTGCTCTGGATGCTCAATAAATAGCATTTTGATCATAGATTGTATATCTTCCAACGAATCGGCACGAAGAGCAGCTTTACACTGCAAGAGATAATTGGTATTTGCTTCTTCTTGACCTGGAATCGGTTTATAAATCAGCATAGGTACTCCTGTAGTTAAGGCCTCTGCAGTCGTCATACCCCCAGGTTTTGAAATAATCAGATCAGAAACAGCCATTAATTCATTTATATTATCGACATACCGTAAAATTCGTACTCTATTATGCAGTTTGGGTTGTAACGCCATCAGTTTATTATACATATTCGTGTTATTTCCTGTGACAACAACCAGTTGGAGAGTCATATCAATGGCCTCACAAGAAATCACAATCTCATCCATCGGTAATATCCCAGCACCACCACCGATAATTAAAATCGTTTTAATCTTACTATTAAATTCTAACTCCGTCAATATTTTCTCTTTATCTATTTTTTGTAAAAATTTCTCATCAATTGGAATCCCCATCACTTTAATACAGCTATGATGTATACCATATGTAACAAGAAAATCACGCATTGCTTGATTAGCAACTACATAATGTTTAATCTCAGAGTAAATCCATAAACGATGTATCACAAAATCAGTGACCACTGCTATGACAGGAATATTAATTTTCTTCTTCTTAACTAAATAAGCTACAAGACCAGCTGGTGTAGCATGCGTACATACAATCACTGCTGGATTATACTCTATAATATATTTTTCCATTTTTTCACTTAAATAGCCACTAATGATTTTACGTCCTAGCAATGCAATGTAACTTTCATTGCCCCAGCTATAGGCCATCCCATATAGCTGAGGTATGAGTTTCAATATTTTAAAATATATCTTTAAAATGCATTTTCCGATCATAGGGCTAAAAAAATCAAAAACATTTACTATTTTCGTTTCCATATCCGTCTTTTTTTTGCATAGTGAAGAACTAACAGCCTGGGCTGCCCGTATGTGACCTGCTCCAACAGGAGCGCTAATGAATAATATTTTACACAACTTAGCCAACTACTAATCCTCCCTATTGCATATTTTCCTCACTGATCATCCAGTTTTTTATAAAAAATTACATCACTCACGTCATCTCGTTTATCTAGTAATTCTGCAGGCGTATACCCTTGGTATACTTTTAGATCACTTGCTATTTCTTGTAATGGTATTAGAACAAAACATCTTTCATGTAACAAAGGATGAGGTATGGTTAATACCTCATCCTTTATCATAAGATCATGATAAATAAGCATATCAATATCGATATTTCTTGGACCCCATCTCTGGTCACGAACCCTTCCCATATGACATTCCACTTGTAAACATACTGCCAGTAAATCCTTGGGCGGCAAAGTGGTATGAATACGAATCACGGCATTTAAAAAGTCTGGCTGCATTGTCACGCCAACTGGCTTTGTTTCATATAAAGAAGATATTTTATCAATACTAATATCTTTATGTTTACTAAGTTCTTGAATCGCATCTTTTATATTTTTCTGTCGATCTCCAATATTAGAGCCTAAACCAATTAAAATCATCTTTCTATTTTCTCCTAGTCGTTTCAACCTGTACATAATCGAGTAATCCAGGTATAGCCACGGCTGGTTTTCTAATTTTTACATTTACTTCCGTAGCGATTGTCGTTTTTAATATCATCTCTGCAATATGAGAACCAACAGCCTCCAATAATTGAAATTTATGATTTTCCATAATTTCTTTAATATTGCTATATACGATCGTATAATCAACCGTATCAGCAAGATTATCTGTTTGGGATGCTAACGTCAAATCCGCAGTTATTTCGACATCAACCAAAAATTTCTGACCTTGTTCTCGCTCATATTCATAAACACCATGAAAACCATAAAAGATCATATTTTGCAATAAAATTTTGTTACTCATTATCCATCACTCCTCATCATCATATCTGTCATTTTAGCAATTCTCGCTATTGCCTGTACATCATGAACCCTTACAATATTCGTACCCTTCGTAATTCCCACAGCTACAGTGGCACCTGTACCTTCGACCCTATCATCAACAGGAAGACCTAGTACTTCACCAATAAATCTTTTGCGTGAAGTACCGAGCAAAATTGGGCAACCTAATGACTTTAATTCTTCGAGCCGTGACATAACCAGTAAGTTCTGCTCATGGGTTTTACCAAAGCCAATACCAGGATCAATAATAAAGTTTTTAAAATCAATACCCGCTTTTAGTCCAATTATAATGCTATCTTTTAAAAATTCACATATATGCGACATAATATCTCGCGTATACTCATTTCCCTGCTGATTATGCATAATAATCACTGGTACATTATACTGCGCCACTACCTTAGCCATTTGATCATCATACTGTAAGCCCCATATATCATTAATCATGTGTGCCCCAAGCTTTAATGCCTCTAAGGCAACACTCCCCCTATAGGTATCAACTGAAACCGGCACACTAGATACCTCCAGTACCCTCTCAAGTAGTGGTGCTAAGCGTTCTAGTTCTACTTCTGCCGTTATTTGTTCATTATTGCCATAAGGTCTTGTCGATTCAGCACCAATATCAATAATATCGGCACCATTTTTGATCATCTCTTCCACATGACGCAAGGCAGCATCGATACTATTATAGCGCCCACCATCAGAAAAGGAATCGGGCGTAACATTCAAAATCCCCATAATTAAAGTACGTCTAGGCAGTATAGATAATTGATGGTTCGGCCACTCATATTGACGGCTAGGAAATAGTTCATTGGTGTTTAAGACACGTTCAATCACCTGTGCTACTTTCGGCAATCCCCATGGTTGGATTTTTAATTGTACTAATGCCAATCTATACTGTTTTAGTGTAGCACAAATCAGAACATCGGTATGCGATATACTAAGATCTGCTGTACCTCTTGCAACAGCAACTTCACCACCTTTAGCTAAGAATGTTTGCTTTAATAAGTTGGCATCTTTCGCTGGAACTTTTTCTAACTTTATAATTTGAAATACAGCTTTATTAGACATAATGCTAATACCAACTTTATCACATTTAATTTTAGAAAGTTCTATCTCAGCTTGTTTTAAATTACTAATCTGAATTTTATATGCATTCAAAGCCATATTTCTCCTTTTAAAATAACCTAGATATAATACATCACAGAAAGCATACTCTCTACTATTGGTGTTCCAAAATAAATGATAGAATCCTTCTTACGCTATATATCGTAGTGTATATCTGTATATTTTCTTGTTACGTCACCTTTTATCCTCTTTTTTTACATAATTTATCAACATTTTACTATATAGCTATCACTAACTCTTCTGCATAGCAAATGCCCTATCACTCATCCTCGACGGGCTAACAATACAACTTTCATTTTCTTAGTGTTTTATATATAAAATAATAAATTTGATTGTTATTTAGCTACTTGAATCATATTCTCGATACACTCATAAGCATCTAATGAACTTTTTTTCTCAGGAAAAATGATACTAGTAATGCTACTATCTTTATAAAAAAATTCTAAACGATTTTCTTGCATTATTATTTTTGACAATATACTATATGATCTCACAAACCAGCGATAGGCTGGAGTATATGTTTCATTTGGTAGAAAATATATATTTTTATCACTTATAATCATAAGTCCTTTTTTATTTTCATGATATGTATTAGAGAAAATCCCACAAATCTTATCGCCTACCCATAAGCTTCTAGGTATATGTTGAATGATGTCCTGTTCCTGTAGATTAAATGTATGAAATATTTCATTCAAAACAGGCTTATTATTAAAATCTCCTGCTACTATACTAATACTTGCCTGTTCTTCTCTAAAAATCTTACTAAGATGGATGATATCATCACTTTTGGCTTTGTATATAATGATATTCGGTATATTATCAATTGCTAATCGGATAGCAAAATAATCACGCTCTAAGACTTTTTCTAACTTACGTATTAAATTTTGCTTATTTGGAGCATCTTTTAATATAATACTATAATATTCAGATTGAATAAAATGCTCTGCATTACGATTATACTGATCCAGATTCATTTCATATTCTTTATTGTTACCTACTATTAATGTTTCTAACACCAAGTTATCTTGCATTGGTAGATTATCTATTTCTTTTTTTTCAATTTTCTGATCATTTTTAAAAAGTTTCTCACCACAGAATGGGCAAAATTTAATCAGCTGATTCTGAGATATATCAACACCGCAAAAAGGACAATATTTAAAATTTGAATATGACATCCGTTCTCACCTACCTAACATCAAAAAAATTTTATACTCTTAGTCTATCCAAAGTAGGCTATATGACTTCGATTGCTTTCCGCGTAGTTACTCAGTCATATACTTCCTTCTTAGCCATTGACTATAGAATTTTTAATATGATATATATATATTTTACTTGACTATACTATTTTACTAATTTTACTCCAATAATCAAAATACAGCAATCCTTAATTATCCAATATTGTTCTTATACGATCTAAAAACACAAGAAAAAACACTATCCATAAAAATGAATAGTGTCCTTTGAAAATGGCTCCCTAAGTAGGACTCGAACCTACGACCATCGGTTAACAGCCGATTGCTCTATAGTCCGATCGGCGATAATGCCTCATCTGCGTCGTTGTCACTGCGCGCGCTCACTCCAGAGTGATAATGATGTTATCGTTTCACTCTAACTAAGCGAATCACTGAAATCTTTTTCCTCACTATCGTTCAGAAAGATTTGGTTCTCTGCTTATGCTCCGTTCACGTGCTCGCTCCGCCTAGCATCTGAGGCATTCTCACCAATCTGAAGCAGCGAACCAAAACTTTGACGCTTTTCCAAAGTTTTTCGTGAGTCGCTTCGTTAGCATCGAAATGCTAACATCATTTAAACTTCACATGACTAACTAGTGGCAGAACCAATTTTTTAGGCTAGATTGGCAATAAAGAAATATATTTTCATTGGCTTTAGTAACGAAGTATATAAGAAAAAACACTATTCAAAATGAATAGTGCCTTTTAAAAATGGCTCCTAGAGTAGGACTCGAACCTACGACCGATCGGTTAACAGCCGATTGCTCTACCAACTGAGCTATCCAGGAATATAACCGGCAACTACTTATCCTCCCAGGCCGTTTCCAGCCAAGTACTTTCAGCGTATATGGGCTTAACTACTGTGTTCGGTATGGGAACAGGTGGAACCCCATAGCTATCGCCACTGGATGCAGCGAACCAAAACTTTGATGCTTTTCCAAAGTTTTGTGTGAGTCGCTCCGTTAGCATCGCAATGCTAACATCATTATAACTCAACAAATTCACATTAGAGATAAACATACTTTTCGCATGTTCTCTCAAAACTTTACAGAAGAAAGCGCATTTAGGATTCATGCACGTTAGCACGGTGTGCTAACGAATTTATTAAGTCAAGTC
>CAXYVG010000078.1:0-17749 GCA_964292325.1 uncultured bacterium
GATTAGAAGGAAAAATCGAATTATCTTCGGATTTACAAAAATAATAAATGTCATAAATGGAACGAGGTACGAGACCATTAGGTGATTTCCCTTTTGATTTATTACCAAGTTATTCAAAGCAATGGAAAAGCCGCAAAAAATATCAGATATTATTTTATAAATATAAAGATCATGTGATCTGGGGATTAACGGCTCAGGTTTTATATACTTTCTTAGAAGTTTGCAAAGAAAGTAAGAAATATGATTAAAAAAAGCCCTCATTATGAGGGCTTTTGTTATTCTAGGTAATTTCAGCGATCCGCCAAGCTTGTCCATGAATAGATTGATTGTAAATTTCAGTAATAGTTTGAAAAATGGTAGAACGTTTAATAGTATTCTTTTTGGTGAGCAAAGAAAATTGAAACCAATGTCCTGCTCGAGACAGCTGATAAATAGTATCATTGATTTGTATACGAATAAATTTAGTAGGAGATTTACTAAGGGCATCTTCCAGTATTCGTACAGCATGACCATTCAGTGGAGGCATGGATTTTATTTCTTTGTCATGGTTCAATTGTCAACACGCTCCCTTTAACACTAAAATCAAAGTTACATGAACACATTATAACATTGTATCTTCAAAAGTTTTAATAGAGTTTTAGCGCAAAAAAAGCATTCTAGAACGATAGGCACTTATTATCGTTCAACGCCTATGCCATACGCAATATTCTGAACAATTACACAATATCTTATATGATTCATGAAATATGGATGTGGTATATTCATAGATTCCATATATAATGTACAAATCATATATAGTTAGGTTATTGGTAGGCAAAAGAATGCATGATAGAATCATCAGCATAATGAAAGCTATTTTTTGTATAATAAAAAATTCATTGCCAATACTATGGCTAGCGGCAGAAAAAGTAGCTGATGATCATTACAGTTGCTTTTGAACTGTGCTGAATAGAGTATAAGGGAAAGGGTGACAAGTGTGGGTTATTCAAAAAAAACGATACCTATCATACTATTAATTTTGCTGATAATAGTAGTAGGTCTATTCAGTGGTTGTGCGAATAAAGCAGCGCCTAAACCATTACCTGGACCAGAAAACCCCGTGCCTGGTGCACCAGGAAATATTGTCATGCCACCGCGCATGGTGATTGGTTATTATGAAAATCCTTGGCCAGGGACACCTGACAAAACAGGATCTTTTCCTAGTATGAAAGCCTTTGCGGCAAATATGAGCGGTGTTGGACCTTTTTGGTATAAGGCAAATAAGGAGGGAAAACTTGAAGCTAAGGATAGCCAGTTAGTATATGATAGTGCGAAAAGTCTTGGACTGAAGATGTATCCACTGATTACAAATAAAACGGGTTCAACTGATGCGGTACTTGGTGATCCTGGTATCCGTAGCAAGGTAATCGATACTATTGTAAAGTTAGTACAAGAGAAACAGTATGAAGGTGCAAATATTGATTTTGAGTTATTACCACCTGATCAACGGGATAATTTAACTGCTTTTATGGCAGAATTATATCCTAAGATGAAGTCTATCAATAAAGTATTAATTATTTCGGTATTTCCTCAAGTGGATGTAGCAGAGGATGTATCAGGAGCATATAATTATCCCGAACTAGCTAAAAATGCTGACTTTTTACAGATCATGACATACGATTATCATTGGTCTACATCGCCTAAGCCTGGTCCCATTGCTCCGATTGCTTGGTATGAAAAAAATATCAAATATGCGATTGAACAGTGTGGAGGACCACATAAGGTCATTATTGGTGTAGGTGCATATGGTTATGATTGGGTGAAGGGAAAAGATGGTGAAACCGTAACTTATGTGGATGCGATTGTTCGTGCGGAGCAACATGGTGCTAAAATTATGTATGATGATGCAGCTCAATCACCTCACTTTAAATATGGTGATCATGAAGTTTGGTTTGAAAATGATAAAAGTATAGCTGCTAAACTTGATGTGGTAGCAAAATACAATCCGGCGGGAATTGCTTTGTGGCGTTTAGGGCAAGAACAGCCTGAAATCTGGCCATTAATTAATAAGAAATTTCCGAAGCAACAGTAAAATCAGTAGCATCAGATAAAAATATTTAAAACAATAGTCAATACCTGTCGATTATGAGCGGCAGGTATTGACTATTATTAGATCGAATACTACTACTATCATGAAATGGGGGCGAACAATATGGATCATAACGTTGAAAAGCATAAGATTACGGTTGAGGGTATGAGTTGTGGACATTGTAAAAAAGCTGTAGAAGAAGCAGTAAGAGCATTACCTGGTATACAATCAGCAGACGTAGATCTCGAAGCAAAACTACTGATTGTAGAGTTTGATGTGACCAAAACTACGCTACTAAAAATTAAAGAGGCAGTAGAGGAAGAAGGGTATACAGTTATATAAAAACACTGGTTATGGTATATTTATCCATAATAAGGATAGATATTGACTAACTGTGTAATATTTTGTTATACTTAAAAACAGGCCTCCCATGTTGGGGGCTTGTTTATTAATTTTTTGTAGCGGCATAGAGTAAGTTGCTTTCCGCCTTAGTATTGAGGTAATCTCCAAGGAATGTTTATATGGTTGTTAAGTAATGAAAGGAGGATTCGCTTTATGGCACAGCTAGAAGCAAAAGTGATCAAAAAAAGAAATAGAATAACAACGCGTGTTATGCTGATCATTGGTATTTTATTAGCAATAGTAGCAGTAGCGGGTGCTTCCTATTATTGGTTCAGTGGGAAAACGATTGAAAAAACAAAAGAAGTAGCAGATATAGAGACACCACAAAATAAGATTAATATTATGGTTATGGGTGTAGATGAACGTGGTGATGATGTAGGACGTTCCGATACGTTATTTGTAATGACAATTGATACGAATACCAAAGAGGTAGCAATGTTGTCGGTACCTAGAGATACAAGGGTGAAAATTCCAGGCAAGGGCTGGGAGAAAATTAATCATGCCTTCGCTTTTGGTGGATATAAATTGACGCAACAGGCAGTCGAAGGATTGCTTGGAATTAAAATTGATCACCATATTATGATTAATATTGCTGGCTTTCAAAAAATTATTGATGCGGTAGGTGGCGTTACCATTAATGTGGAAAAACGTATGTATTATAGCGATCCGTATGATGATGATGGTGGACTGGTTATTAATTTGCAGCCGGGGTCACAACATATGGATGGTCATACTGCAATACAATATGTTCGATATCGCGATGAAGAAGGTGATATCGGACGAGTAGAGCGTCAGCAAAAATTCCTTAAAGCATTGTTAAATGAAGTGGCTAGCCCATCGGTTATTACGAAAATACCTACGATTATCCGAGAAGTGAGTAGTGTTGTGAAAAGTGATATGTCGACTAGTCAAATGCTCAATGTGGCTAAAATATTGAATGATGCCTCAAAAAATGGGTTAAAAACAGATATGGTACCAGGCAAACCAGCCTATATTGACGAGATAAGTTATTGGTTACCTGATTTGATGTCTCTACGACAACATGTAGCTCAGACACTAGGAGTGGTGATAGAGGATAAATATTTATCTACGACTCAGCGTGAAGTAACGGAGTATGAGACTTCTATTCCTAAGGAAATGAAAATTATTGAAAAACCAAAACCAACGCAAGTACCGAAAGTAGCACCTGCTGTAGAAAAAGCCAAAACGGCTGATAAAGTAACTACAAATGCAACGGGTTCTAGCAAAACTACTGCGAGAAATGGTAAAGTTCGTGTAGAAATTGTGAATGCCAGTGGAGTATCCAATGCTGGTGATAAAATGGCTAGTGTATTACGTGGGCAAGGAATTGAAGTAGCAAGCATTAGTAATACAAGTTCTTCTTCTAATAATACTGTCATTGTTTCCAGTACCACCAATAGTACGGTGGTGGGGAAATTAAATGGGTTACCTTTTAACTATTCACTGCAAATAACAAATAATGAAGGGAAAAGTACCGATGCCGTTGTGATTATTGGCAAAGATTATATAGGAAAATAGACATTTTCAAAATAGCCCATTTGGGCTATTTTTTTTGCGCATTTGCGAAATACTAAGTCAATAAAGTAGTAGATTGCAAAAAAGGGGCAATGCCTGATGTGGACAAGAGAGGAAGTACGTAGAATCAATATTCTAGCGAGTATTATTGTAGGTATTATTGTTTTTCTGATTGTACGTTTAGCTTGGATGCAAATAGTGAATGGACCTCAGTATAAAAAAATAGCAGAAGAAAACCGCATCAGACAAATTACTGCACAAGCACCACGTGGGAATATATATGACCGTAATGGAGCACTATTGGTTAGTAATCGTCCTAGCTTTGCCATTTCGATTATACCATCAGAATATAGTAATGCACATAATGCCACTCCCATTTTAGCTGCGATTACAGGACTTCAAGCTAGTGAAATTGAAAAAATGATTACAGGTAGTCAAGACTTTTTATATACTCCAATCAGGATTAAACGAGATGTTGATCAAATGATGTTAGCCAGGATTCAAGAGCATAAGGAGTATTTGCCTGGTGTTATGATTGAAGCAATACCAGTTAGACAGTATGTATATAAAGATCTTGCGGCTCATGTATTTGGTTTTGTCGGTAGTATTAACGAAGATGAGTATGAAAAGCGTAAAACGCAAGGGTATAATCCGAATGATTTTATTGGCAAAGATGGGGTGGAACGTGAGTGGGAAGAGGTCTTGCGAGGTGTTGATGGCGGGCTACAAATAGAAACCAATGCACTCGGGGAAGAAATACAGATTCTTGGTTATAAAAAAGCTGTGGCAGGTAAAGGACTGGTTCTTACTCTGGATGCGAATTTGCAAAAAATAGCACAAGATGCTCTTAGTGCTCAGATTATTGAGAGTCGAAAAATGGGGGAACCCGCGAAGGGGGGAGCCGCTATCGTTTTGGATGTTCATACTGGTGGTGTGCTGGTTATGGCGAGTACACCAGCATTTGATCCAAATGTATTTGCCGGAGGAATTAGTAGTTTAAACTGGAATAAACTATTAAGTGATCCCAACCGTCCTCTCGCCAATAAAACCATCCAAAATGCCTATCCACCCGGATCGGTATTTAAAATTATTACAACAGCAGCCGCACTCGAGATGGGATATGTAACACCTTCTGAAATTTTTGATGATAAAGGCATATATATTCTGAATGGTTGGAAATTTTATGGTTGGGAACCGAAGGGCCTAGGCAAGCTAAATATTGTAGATGCGATTTGCTGGTCAAGTGATCCTGTTTTTTATGAGCTGGGTCATCGTATGGGTGTAGATAATTTGGCGAGTTATGCGCTGACTTTTGGTTTAGGGCAAGAAACAGGCATAAGGCTGGGTGGCGAGGAAAAAGGTTTTGTCCCTACGGAAAGTTGGAAACTTGATACATATGGTGAACAGTGGCAGCCGGGAGAAACTATTATTGCTGCGATTGGGCAAGGATACTACTTAGTTACACCACTGCAACAAGCGATGCTATTGATGGCAGTGGCCAATAATGGATTGATGTATCGTCCCATGCTAGTTGATAAGGTGTTAACGACAGATGGGACGATATTTGAAAAATATAATCCAGAAGTACTTCATACTGTTTATCTGAAAGATGAAACATGGGAGATTATTAAGAGTGGTTTGCGGGCAGTTACCGAGAGAGGGACAGCGGCATCTGTTTTCCAAGGAGTCAGTCCGAAAGTAGCTGGTAAAACAGGGTCAGCAGAAACCGGTACAGGTACGGTTCATTCCTGGTTTGCTTGCTATGTACCTGCAGAGAATCCAGAAATTGTGGTGTCTGTATTAGTGGAAGATGGCGGTGAAGGTTCGGTATCAGCGGCACCGGTAGTAAGGAAAATAGTGGAGGGTTATTTTAGTACAAGAAAATGATGATAACAAAGAGGAATATTACATTTTTAGTGCGAAATATGCTAAGATATAAAGGATGTGAAAAATGTGTCATTCTATCCGGTCAATTTGCAAATTAACAATCGTTCCTGTCTTGTTGTTGGGGGCGGTAGTGTAGCCGAGCGCAAGGTACAATCGCTTTTAGCGGCTGGTGCTAGCGTTGCGGTACTAAGTCCAGAGATTACTGAAGCTTTGGCAGATATGGCGCGGGAAAGGCGGATTACCTATATTTCACGTTGCTACCAGCACGGTGATATAGGCGGATTTTTTATTGTCATTTGTGCTACCAATAATAAAGAGGTAAATCAATGGATTGCTGATGAGGCAAATCAGGCTGGTGCTCTTGTCAATGTGATCGATGCTCCTGAGAATGGCAATTTTGTTGTACCCTCTCAAATTGCTCGCGGTGACTTGCTACTTACCGTATCGACGAATGGCAAAAGTCCAGCACTCGCAAAAAAAATAGGCGCACAGCTCGCGCAGCAGTATGGACCAGAGTATGGTTTGTATCTGGATTTACTAGCTAAGGCACGGCTAAAAATAAAAGAAGTGATATCGTCATCAAAAGAACGTGAGCTCTTTTGGCGGCAGATGATAGATGATCAAGTAATTAACTTGCTAAAAGAAGGCAAGATACAAGAGGCGGAGGCTAAGATTAATAATGCAATTGGTTGTTTTAGGTCTAAATCATAAAACTGCATCGGTGGATGTGCGGGAATGTTTTTCTTTTTCTGAAGACAAGGTGAAAATGGCCCTAACTCATCTTCATGAATATGAAGAAATTAGTGAATGCGTAATTGTATCGACTTGTAATCGTACTGAAATGTATGCCGTAGTCGATGATGCTGAAGATGGACTACAGGTCATGCAACAGTTTTTGCAACGAATGTCAGAAACACCTCTTGATATTGAAGATTTCTTTTTCTATGATGAGGAATCTTGTATTGAACATTTATTTCGGGTAACATCCAGTCTTGATTCTTTGATTATTGGTGAAGGGCAGATTTTAAGTCAAGTCAAGAAAGCATATTCCATTGCCCGTGATGTGGGAACTACGAGTACGGTACTCAATACTTTATTTCATAGGGCAATTGCCGTTGGGAAAAAAGTGCGTACGGAAACCAAAATTGCTCATAGTACAGTATCGGTCAGTTATGCGGCAGTTGAATTGGCGAAAAAGGTATTTGGCGATTTGTCGACGTCCAATGTCTTGCTACTTGGAGCAGGAAAAATGGGCGAATTAACAGCGAAACATTTAGTGGACAATGGGGTACAAACTGTCTTTGTTTCCAATCGTAGATATGAACGGGCAGTTGAACTGGCATCTCAATTTAAAGGAATAGCGGTACCATTTGAAAACTTTATGAAAAGTGCAATAGAGGCTGACATTATTATTACCTCGACTGGTGCTCCGCATTATATTATCCGGACCTGGGACATCGCGCATCTTATGCCGAAACGGCAAGGGAGACCGATTATTATTATTGATATTGCTGTACCAAGAGATGTAGAGCCAGAAGTGGCTGCAATCAATGGTGCTAGCTTATATAATATTGATGATTTGGAAGCGGTAGTAGAATCAAATATCCGTTTCCGGGAGCAAGAGGCGGCTATGGCCGAAGAAATTATTAGTAAAGAATTGTCAGAGCTTATGATGAAATTTCGTTATTTGTCACTTAGACCCATCATGGCTCGTCTGACGGATAAAGCTGAGAGAATTCGCCAGCGGGAGTTAAAAAGAGCAATGGCTAAATTATCAGATGTGAACGCGGATCAGCGTAAAGCAATAGAGAATATGTCAAAGATGATTATGCGTAAAATGCTACGTGATCCGATGGTATGTATGAATCAAGCAGCATGTAATCAAGAAGAAGAATTTTATCTTGATGCAATACGTGATTTATTTAAACTTGACGCAATAGGAGAGGGCAGAAATCGTGAAAAGAAAAAAGCTTGTTATCGGTACGCGGGGCAGTAAATTGGCATTATGGCAGGCCAATTATATTGCAGATTGTATTACTAAGCAATATCCAGAGATAGAGGTAACCCTAAGTCACATTGTAACCATTGGTGATAAAATACTGGATGTGCCACTTGCTAAAATTGGTGGCAAAGGATTATTTACAAAAGAACTGGAAAATGCAATGCTTGATGGTGAGATTGATTTGGCAGTGCATAGTTTAAAAGATATGCCGACAGAACTTCCGCCTGGACTTATACTAGCGGCGATTACCGAGCGAACCGATCCGGGTGATGCTTTGATTAGTCCTAAATATCGTCATATTGATCAATTGCCCCAGGGGGCTAAAATCGGAACATCGAGTTTGAGGCGTAAGGCTCAGGTACTTAAATATAGGCCAGATCTTACGATTTGTGATCTGAGAGGCAATCTTGATACCAGACTGAAAAAACTGGAGACAGAGGGTCTCGATGCAATCATATTAGCGGTTGCGGGCTTGAAACGTTTAGGTTGGCAGGATTTAATTACGCAGGTATTACCAAGTAATATTTGCTTACCAGCAGTAGGGCAAGGAGCACTGGCCATCGAAGCTCGCACGGATGACCAAGAAGTACGCAATATACTCGAATTTCTCAATCATCAAGATTCACGCTACGCTGTAGAAGCAGAACGTTCCTATCTAGCAGAAGTAGAAGGCGGTTGCCAGATTCCGATTGGTGTATATGGCTATCTTGATCAAGGAGTGTTACGATTAGAAGCTGCTATTTTATCAATTGATGGTACACAAGAAATTCGCCGGAGTATCAGTGGGGATCCGGCAGAGGCGATGCAGCTCGGACGTATGCTCGCGCAGAGGATGCTCGATGCTGGCGGAAGAGAAATCTTGCAAGAATTGAAATAATTCAAACCGATCAGGAGGAGAGAGAGAATGAAACAAGGTATGGTATATCTAGTAGGTGCAGGGCCTGGTGATTATAAACTGATCAGTGTAAGGGCTCTTGAATATATACAAATTGCAGATACGATCGTATATGATCGTTTAGCCGATGATCGACTGTTAATAGCGGCAAGGCCTGATGTGGAGTTGATTTATGTAGGGAAGGCTTCTAGTGATCACACAATGCGGCAAGATGATATTAATCAATTGCTAGTCGATAAAGCGAAGGAAGGAAAAGTCGTTGTTCGGCTAAAAGGCGGTGATCCTTTTGTTTTTGGACGGGGTGGTGAAGAGGCATTACTACTAGTGGAAAATGAGATACCTTTTGAAATCGTACCTGGTATTACGTCCGCAATCTCAGTACCTGCTTATGCTGGAATTCCAGTCACCCATCGCGGTATCGCCACTTCTTTTGCCGTGGTGACAGGTCATGAAGATCCCACTAAGAGTGAATCAACCATTAAGTGGTCCCATTTGGCTACTGCTGTTGATACACTAGTATTTTTAATGGGAGTAGAAAAACTGCCTCATATTACGGAGAAGTTAATCGAACATGGACGGTCCGCTAACACTCCAGCAGCGGTGATTCGTTGGGGTACGAAACCGGAGCAACGTGTTCTGGTAACAACGGTAGGGCAAGCAGCGGCTGATGTGGCTAAAGCGGGTATTAAACCGCCAGCTATTTTTATCGTTGGCGAAGTTGTGACGCTGCGTGAGCAACTAGCATGGTTTGATCAGCGATTACTATTTGGCAAAACAGCATTAGTGACTAGGGCGCGGGAACAAGCAAGTGCATTAACTACAGAGCTTGAGACCTTAGGAGCTCAGTGTATAGAAGCGCCAGCCATTAAATTGGTAGAGCCTGAGAGTTATACAGAACTAGATACAGCGATCGATCAATTACAACAATACAATTGGGTGATTTTTACTAGCGTAAACGGAGTAGAACATTTCTTTAAACGTTTGTATACCAAGAAATGTGATACCAGGTCGCTTGGCAATGCTAAAATTGCTGCGATTGGTGCGCAAACAGCAAGTAAGCTGAAGGAATATGGGATTATAGCGGATATTGTGCCATTAGAATTTAGAGCAGAAGGCATTGTTGAGGCATTAACGGGACGTATTGAAGCGGGTATGTCAGTACTCATTCCAAGAGCTCTTGTAGCTAGAGATATTTTACCTGACAAGTTGCGGGAACTAGGAGCGATTGTGGATGTAGTGCCTGTATACCGTACGATAACAGCGGATACGGATGGGCAGGTCATCGCTGAGAAACTACAGAATGGTGAAATTGAGCTTGTGACTTTTACTAGCTCATCAACCGTGACGAATTTACTAACATTGTTAGGGCCTAAAGGGGCCGAGCTGGTACAAAAAGCAAAAGTGGCTTGTATTGGTCCGATTACGGCAGGCACGTGCCTAGAACATGGTATTACTCCTGATGTGATTGCAGAAGAATATACCATTAAAGGAATGGTAAAGTCGATTGTAAGCATGTATAAGGGGGAAGGACAATGACGAATTTGATTCACCGTCCACGCAGACTTAGAGCTTCTGCTGGTATTCGGAATTTAGTTCGCGAAACAAGGCTGGATGTTGCCAGTTTAGTATATCCATTATTTATTGTTCCCGGAAGCGAGGTACGTAATGAGATTTCTTCCATGCCAGGCGTTTTTCATTTGTCACCGGATATGGCAGTAAAAGAAGCCCGCGAAGCTTATGAACTGGGTATACCAGCAGTGATTATCTTTGGCATTCCGGAATACAAAGATGCAGAGGGATCAAGTGCTTGGGATATGAATAGTCCTGTTCAAAAGGCTATGAGTATGATTAAGGCTGCATTGCCTGATATAGTTATCATTGGTGATGTTTGTTTATGCGAATATACAAGTCATGGTCATTGTGGCCTTTTAAATGGTCATGATGTAGATAATGATAGTACGCTCGAACTACTGGCAAGAGTAGCTGTCAGTCAGGTGCAAGCTGGAGCCGATATGATCGCCCCTTCTGATATGATGGATGGGCGGATAGAGGCGATTCGTAGTGCGTTAGATGAAAATGGGTATAGTAATATATCAATTATGTCCTATGCGGTCAAATATGCTTCAGCCTACTATGGACCGTTTCGTGATGCAGCCCAATCAGCGCCACAGTTTGGTGATCGCCAGAGTTATCAAATGGATCCTGCAAATCGGCGAGAGGGCATCCGAGAAGTAAAGCTTGATATTGGCGAAGGTGCTGATATTATTATGGTCAAACCAGCACTGGCTTATTTAGATATTATTCGTGATGTGAGAAATAATTTTGATTGTCCTGTAGCTGCTTATAATGTAAGCGGAGAATATGCGATGGTGAAAGCGGCTGCAGCAAATGGTTGGATTGAAGAAAGGCGTACCGTCATGGAAACATTGCTTAGCATGAAACGGGCGGGAGCGGATATTATTATTACCTATCATGCAATGGACGTTGCACGTTGGTTGCAAGAGAAGTAGAGGAGGATATTACGAATGGTGCGTAGTCTAGAAAAATCAACAGAGGCTTTTGCGGAAGCCAAACAATATATTCCGGGTGGCGTCAATAGTCCCGTTCGTTCATTTCGCAGCGTAGGTGGCACACCACCTTTTATTGCCAGAGCAACAGGAAGCTATTTGTATGATATTGATGGAAACCAATATATTGATTATATTGGTTCATGGGGTCCAATGATTTTAGGGCATGCCCATCCTGCAGTGACGAAGGCTTTAACGGAGGCTATTTCTCGCGGAACTAGCTATGGAGCACCGACACTGCTGGAGACGGAACTATCTAAGTTAGTCAATCAAGCTGTTCCATCTATGGAACTAGTGCGGATGGTTAATTCCGGTACGGAAGCGACGATGAGTGTACTGCGATTGGCGAGAGCTTATACAAAGCGAAGTAAAATTGTTAAATTTGTTGGCTGTTATCATGGTCATCATGATAGTTTGCTGATTAAAGCTGGTTCTGGCTTAGCTACATTAGGAGTACCAGATAGTCCTGGAGTACCAGATGCGATTGCAAGTGGGACCATTTCGGTAGCTTATAATGATGCAACTGAACTAGCGGAAGTGTTTCGTCAATATGGTGAAGAAATTGCTGCTGTGATTATCGAGCCTATCGCAGGGAATATGGGGATGGTATTGTCACACGAAGGATATTTGGCAAAAGTACGGGAGATCACGCAGCAGTATGGCGCTTTACTAATATTTGATGAAGTCATGACTGGTTTTCGCGTTGCTTATGGTGGAGCACAGTCTGTTTATGGCATTACACCTGACCTGACTTGTTTAGGCAAGATTATTGGTGGTGGTTTACCAGTTGGTGCGTATGGCGGACGACGCGATATCATGGAAATGATTTCGCCAGCAGGACCTGTTTATCAGGCGGGGACATTAAGTGGTAATCCATTGGCAATGACTGCTGGTATTACTACATTGAAGATCTTGTCAGAAAACGCGGATATATATCCAAAACTAGCTCAAAAAACGAGAGCCTTATGTGCAGGAATTCGCACGCAAGGCGAAAAATTTAATTTTCAGTGTCAATATCATCAGCTGGGCGCGATGTTTGGCATGTTCTTTACCGAGCAACCAGTATATGATTATGAGAGTGCGAAAACGTCTGATATTGGCGCTTTTAATGTCTTTTTTAACGCCATGTTGCAGCAAGGCATATATTTAGCTCCTTCTCAGTTTGAAGCTGGATTTATGTCTGCAGCCCATTCCGATGCAGATATTGCCACTACCGTGGCTGCGAGTGCTTATGCCTTTGGCAAAGTAAAAGAGTATTATCAACGGAAATGAAAATGATATAGAAATAGACTGTTCGAAAGCTTTTTTAGCTCTCGAACAGTCTATTTTTTTACCATAATAAAATTTTAGGAAATTTAATCGTCACCACGTAAGATACTGATTAAACGTAGAATTTCCCAGTACAGCCATATCAAAGTAACCATAAGGCCAAACGCACCAACCCACTCCATATAAGCAGGTGCACCGCTATTGGCACCTCTTTCGATATTATCGAAATCTAAGATTAGATTCAGAGCGGCAACGCCGATTACAACTAGGCTGAAAATGATGCCAAATAGACCGCCTTGGAGAAATGGAATGGCAATACCAAACATACCTAATAGTAATTTAACCATATAGATTACAAAAATACCACCGGTAGCAACCGTGATAATCGAGCGGAACTTTTCAGTGGCTTGAATTAAACCAAACTTATAAGAAGCTAGCATTGCTAATGCTACGCCCATCGTCAATGAAACCGCTTGAAAAGCAATACCACCGTAGCTTCGTGCTAATAACGTGGTAATCGCACCAAGGGCAAAACCTTCAAAGAGGGCGTATAAGGGTGCCGTTATATGACATGATTGAGGTCTGAAGATCGAAACAAATCCGAAAATCAGCGACCCTACGGTACCCACTATAGAGAATAACGCTACCGTAGCGAAGTTGTGAGTCATCATCAAGTAAAGCCAAGTCGAGAACGATGATAATGCGACTAAAAACAGCAAGTAAAAACTCTTTGTGACGGTGCCACTTACTGTCATGGTTTCATTACCAGTAATCCTTTGTGGTTTAGTAAAAATATCATTATTGAATACTGGATTCGTGTTTTTCATAATAGTCCTCCTATGTAATAGTAGAATCATCTTTTGTAGATTATTCTACTTCTATTATAGCAAAAATATGTTAGTATAGTCATTATTTTTTCAGACACTTTCGCATAGTATATAGCATACTATATTTTAGTTAAGGAGGGGATCAATATGGAAGACGATAGAAAGCCAAAGCATGTTCATTGTGATGGTTGTTGTAATTTGGATTTTGAAGTGATGCCTGCGAATCGACCAACCATGATTTCGGCACCTTTTTGGGCTCAGGCAACAGCGGAAGGTGAAATGTGTGGTCAAGGAAATGAAGGACATATTCAAATATCAGCTAAAGGTCTAGTGGTTTTTGGTGTCTATACATTATTTTTTGCGACAGATAAAGGACCTTTCCCAGCAGGGCCACGAATGGCTGATTACACGGGAGATGGTTTTGATCCAAACCGATTAGTTGTCAATGGGGAAGGTATATTGAGTTATTATGTTGCGCCACTAGATTTTAACCCATTCAAGGGTATTCCGACTTCCACAGGGCTCGCAAAAATTATTGGTGTGACTATTAACTATCATCCGAATGGTAATACCAATGGATTAAGTCCAGGGGTTCCGAATGTAGATGTCTTTGATCAACTTGTTTCTCCTATGTGTTATCCGCGTGTTGACTAACAATTGATTCTGTAGAGAATGTACAGGATTTAGCTGTTAAGATATTTATTGCAACAGGACTAGTATCTGATTATTTTGGTAAAATAATCAGATACTAGTCCTATTTTTCTTGCTTTTTATAAAGACAAAAGCATAAAATAGAAAGGTATATTAAAAAAATAAGGAGAGTATATGGCAGAAAAAAAAGTATATGCTGTTAGAAAAGGACGTCAAGTAGGGTTATTTTATAGCTGGCCAGCTTGCCAGGAGCAAATTAAAGGGTATTCAGGTGCTGAATATAAAAGCTTTAAAACGGAGGAAGATGCGAAGAACTATTTGGTAGGTAACAGCAGTTCGACGCCGCTACTAGGGCTTGAGATAATTGAACTTTCTACAGATACTATGATTGCCTATGTGGATGGCAGTTATAATGTGGCCACTACAGAGTACTCAGCAGGTGTTGTAGCTTTGTGGCAAGGCAAAGAGATGACATTTAGTCAAAAGGCTGATGATCCCAATCTGAAAAGTATGCGTAATGTAGCAGGCGAAATCATGGGCGCTCAGATTGCTATGAAGTATGCCTTAGACCAACAGGCGAAGGCAATTGTGATCTACCATGATTATGAAGGAATTGAAAAATGGTGTACCAATGCTTGGGAAGCGAAACAGCCAGGAACGCAACAATATAAAAAATATTATCAGCAGATAGCGCAGCATCTAGACATTCGCTTTGTAAAGGTCAAAGCCCACTCTGGTGATCAATATAATGAACAAGCAGATCAGTTGGCAAAAGCTGCATTGCAGTTACGATAGGAGGAATAGTTGTGAACAAAGAAAAAATAGTAACAATGAAACCAGGACGCGATTTAGATATTAAGGTTGCTTTAGAAGTCATGGGGTATATTTGGTTAAAGCATTTATTACAATTTAGTGCAGAGCTGGCAGTGAAATGGCTAGGGACATTAGCTGATATCGAAGACGCAAATGGTATGTATACTGTTGTTACAGAAAGTCAGTTTCTTGGTTTAAAAGAACGAGAAAATTTTGCTGAGTCGGTATTAGCTTTTTCAACAGATATAACAGCGGCAGAGCAAGTGGTAAAGCATATGGAGGAGTTAGGTTATCTTTATAATTTGGAAAATGTAGTGCAGCAAGGCGAAACTAGATATTATGCCTGTTTTTATAAACAGGGGGAGCCGATAGAACGATTAGTCGGATGCACAACTATTCCAGAGGCAATTGCGAAAGCAGCTTTACTTATTGGATAGTTGACAAATCATAATGTATGAAAAAAGCAATACGGATTATCGATAATCATATTGCTTAGACCCCGAATTTATGCTATACTCAATTCATATTATTAGACGGAAGCAACGATGCTTACCAAAGAGATAGATTTATTTCTTTGGTAAGCATTTTTGTTTTTGTTAGCAAACTGGTGGGGAAACATGTAAGTGAGCAAAGGAGCTCATAAATGCGGACGCGTTTATGAGTTCCTTTCTGCATTTTTAGAAATGACTTAGATGCTTCTACTAAAAAATGAGGGGGATTTATAGTGCTAAAAAAAATGAATTTAAAATGGTTATCTCTATTCGCGGGGATTACGTTACTCGCAGGACTAGTAGCTGGGTGTGGTGGTAGTTCAAGTAAAGACATTAAAATTGGTGTTGTCTATGAACTGACAGGTAGTACTGCATCTTTTGGTACGGCAGCTTCCAATGGTGCTAAACTTGCATTTAAAGAAATTAATGCCAGCGGCGGTGTCTTAGGTAAACAAATTCAGATTGCAGTTGCAGATAATAAAAGTGAGCCATCAGAATCCTCTAATGCAATGACAAAAGTTATCTCTCAAGATAAGGTTGTTGCTGTTACTGGTTTTACTACTAGCTCTAACGCTATTGCAGCTTCTACTGTTGCGGAAGACAACAAAATTCCTTTTATTACCGCTGCAGCTACGAATCCTAAAGTAACATTAGATGAAAAAACTGGAAAAGTAAAAAAGAATACGTTCCGTGTTTGTTTTATTGATCCTTTCCAAGGAACTGTAGGAGCCAACTTTGTTTTAAATTCGTTAAAAGCTAAAAATGCCGTAATTATGATTGATAATTCGAGTGATTATAGTAAAGGGTTAGCAAAATTCTTCACAGATGCATTTACGAAGGGTGGCGGAAAAGTAACTTCAGAAGTAGCATATTTGCAAAATGATCAAGACTTTAAAACCATTCTTACTTCAATTAAATCCTCCAATCCAGATGTAGTGTATGTACCTGGTTATTATGGCGAGGTGGGCAAAATTATTAAACAAGCTCGTGAGCTTGGTATTACTGCTCCTTTTGTCGGTGGTGATGGTTGGGATTCTCCTAAATTGGCGGAAATTGGTGGAGTAGATGCTCTTAATAATACCTTCTTTACCAATCACTATTCAGTAGAAGATAATAGCCCTAAATCGAAAGCTTTTGTAGAGGCTTACCAAAAAGAATATGGACAAGTACCAGATGCCTTTGCTGTTCTTGGTTATGATGCAGCATATGCTTTGGTAGATGCCATTAAACGGGCTAATAGTGCTGAGCCTGCGAAAATCAGTGAAGCACTTGCAAGCACAAAAGACTTTCAGGGTGTAACTGGTTCATTGACTTTAAATGATACTCATGATGCAATCAAAAGTGCAGTTATTATTGAAATGAAAAATGGTAAACAAGCTTATAGAGAAACAGTAAAACCTTAAAAATATGGATTTTATTCCAAAAGATTATGATAAAGAGGATAAGGCAACCGTCTTATCCTCTTTATTGAGTAAAAAATATAAAATATAGTTAGGAGGTAAGCAAGTGGAATTTACAGTTACCCAGCAACTTGTGCAGCAAATCATTAACGGCATATCCCTTGGCAGTATCTATGCACTGATTGCACTGGGATATACGATGGTATATGGTATTATTAAATTAATCAATTTTGCTCATGGTGATATTTATATGGTAGGTGCTTATGTAGCATTTTTTGCTACCACCTCTCTTCACCTTTCGTTTTTCCCAGCACTAATACTTGCGATGGTAGTCGCAGCGATTGCTGGTGTTGTGATCGAAAAACTAGCGTATCGTCCGCTTCGTTATGCACCGAGAATCGCAGTTCTTATTACCGCGATTGGTGTATCGTTATTATTAGAATATGGTGGGATTCTTCTTGTCTCGCCACAACCGCGAACCTTCCCCCCTCTTTTTCAAGCCGAAGTATATACATTTGGCAATATTGTCGTCAACAGTCAACAAATATTGATACTCGGTGTATCACTTGTACTCATGGTTCTTTTGACTTATATCGTACATTACACCAAAATTGGTAAAGCCATGCGCGCGGTATCCTTTGATACCGATGCTGCTAAACTAATGGGAATTGATGTAGATCGCGTCATATCGATTACCTTTGCGATTGGATCTGCTTTAGCTGCTGCAGCGGGAATGCTCGTTGGTGTATATTATAACTCGATTGACCCATTAATGGGCATTATGCCAGGTCTGAAAGCGTTCGTCGCTGCAGTACTTGGCGGAATTGGTATTATTCCGGGAGCCATGGTAGGTGGCATTATCATGGGCGTTGTAGAAGCGCTAGTCAGTGGATTTATCTCCTCCACCTTCCGTGATGCGGCAGCCTTTGCCATTTTAATTA
>CAXYVG010000079.1:0-17605 GCA_964292325.1 uncultured bacterium
TTACTACACCAGTAACATCTGTTGTACGGAAGTAGAATTGTGGACGGTAGTTTGTAAAGAATGGAGTATGACGACCGCCTTCTTCTTTAGACAGTACATATACTTCAGCTTTGTATTTAGTGTGAGGTTTAATGGAACCTGGTTTAGCCAAAACTTGACCACGCTCAATATCCTTACGTTCAACACCACGAAGAAGTGCACCGATATTATCACCAGCTACTGCTGAATCAAGAAGTTTACGGAACATTTCTACACCAGTTACTACAACTGATCTAGGTTTTTCGTCCATACCAACGATTTCAACATTCTCGCCAACTTTAATTTCACCACGTTCTACACGGCCTGTAGCAACAGTACCACGACCAGTAATAGTGAAAACATCTTCAACAGGCATTAAGAAAGGTCTGTCTGTTGCACGAACTGGAGTTGGGATATATTCATCAACTGCATCCATCAATTCATGGATTTTTCCACACCATTTGCAATCGCGTGATGCACAACCACAATTGATAGCTTGTACAGCAGAACCACAAATTACAGGAATATCATCACCAGGGAATTCATAGCTGGAAAGAAGTTCACGAACTTCCATTTCAACTAATTCAATTAATTCTTCATCATCAACAAGGTCAGCCTTGTTAAGGAATACTACCATGGAAGGTACACCAACCTGGCGAGAAAGAAGAATATGTTCACGAGTTTGTGGCATAGGACCATCAGCAGCACTTACTACTAGAATAGCTCCATCCATTTGTGCAGCACCAGTGATCATGTTTTTAACATAGTCAGCATGGCCTGGGCAGTCAACGTGAGCATAGTGACGTTTTTCAGTTTCATACTCAACGTGTGCAGTATTAATTGTAATACCACGTTCTCTTTCTTCTGGAGCTTTGTCAATCATGTCATAAGCAACATAATCTCCGCCACCATGTTTTGCAAGAGTCATAGTAATAGCAGCTGTTAATGAAGTCTTACCATGATCGACGTGACCAATTGTACCAATGTTAATATGTGGTTTATTTCTTTCAAACTTTTTCTTTGCCATTTTTTTAGCCTCCTTATTTCTCTAGGATTAAACGCCTTTAATTTTGGCGATAATCGCTTCAGCAATATTTTTTGGTACTTCATCATAATGAGCAAAGCTCATTGAATAGTTACCACGACCTTGTGTTTTAGAACGAAGGTCAGTTACATAACCGAACATTTCAGCTAGTGGAACATATGCATTGATTGTTTGAGCACCATTACGAGCTTCCATACCTTCAATACGTCCACGACGTGAATTTAAATCGCCGATTACATCACCCATATATTCTTCAGGAACAGTAACTTCAACCTTCATGTAAGGTTCTAAAATTACAGCACCAGCTTTAGCACAACCAGCTTTAAAGCCCATGGAACCAGCAATTTTAAACGCCATTTCCGAGGAATCGACATCATGATAGGAACCTTCAATAACAGTTACTTTAATGTCAACCATCGGGTAACCGGCCAAGACACCGTTATCCATAGCTTCTTTAGCACCAGCACCAATCGGCGCAATGTACTCTCTTGGAATGGATCCACCAACAACTTTGCTTTCAAAAATGTAACCTTCACCAGGTTGAAGAGGTTCAATGTCAAGCCAACAATGACCGTATTGACCACGACCACCAGACTGACGAACAAATTTACCTTCTGCTCTAACCTTTTTACGAATGGTTTCACGATAAGCAACTTGCGGTTTACCTACACTACAATCCACTTTAAATTCTCTAAGCATCCGGTCAACGATAATTTCTAAATGTAGTTCACCTACACCAGAAATAATGGTCTGACCAGTTTCTTGGTCAGTGTTAACACGGAAGGTAGGATCTTCTTCAGCTAAGCGTTGAAGTGCAATACCCATTTTTTCCTGGTCAGCTTTCGTTTTAGGTTCAACTGCAACTGAAATAACTGGTTCAGGGAAAACCATCTGTTCAAGGATGATTGGGTTTTTATCATCACACAACGTATCACCCGTTGTAGTATCTTTAAGACCAACTGCAGCAGCAATGTCACCTGTGTATACTTCTTCAATTTCTTCACGATGATTTGCATGCATTTGTAAAATACGACCAATACGTTCTCTTTTACCTTTGGTAGAATTATATACATAAGAACCAGAAGTAAGTTTACCGGAATATACCCGGAAGAACGCTAGTTTACCTACAAAAGGATCTGCCATGATTTTAAACGCAAGAGCTGAAAACGGTAAGCTATCATCAGCTGCACGTTCATCTTCTGCCTCAGTATCAGGATGTACTCCTTTAATAGCTGGAACATCAATTGGTGCTGGCATATATGCTATAACAGCATCCAAAAGTGGTTGAACACCTTTATTTTTATAAGATGATCCACAGACAACAGGAGTCATCGTGCAAGCAATTGTTGCTTTACGAATACCAACATTCAGTTCTTCAACAGTGAGTTCTTCACCTTCAAGATACTTCATCATCAGTTCGTCATCGCTTTCTGCTACAGCATCTAAAAGGATCTGACGATATTTCGCAGCTAACTCTGCCATATCTTCTGGTATGTCAATGACTTCAGTTTTTTCACCAAGATCATCAGTGTAAACAACTGCATTCATTTTCACCAGATCAACATACCCTTTAAAAGTATGTTCAAATCCGATCGGCAATTGAATCGGCACTGCATTAGCACCAAGACGTTCGATCATCATATTGACAACTCGGTAAAAATCAGCACCAAGTATATCCATTTTATTAACATATGCCATACGAGGCACACTATATTTATCAGCTTGACGCCAAACAGTTTCTGATTGCGGTTCCACGCCACCTTTAGCGCAATATACCGCTACAGCTCCGTCTAATACCCTAAGTGAGCGTTCTACTTCTACAGTAAAGTCCACGTGCCCTGGTGTGTCAATGATATTTATACGGTGTCCTGCCCATTGACAAGTTGTAGCTGCAGATGTGATCGTGATACCACGCTCTTGTTCTTGCACCATCCAGTCCATTGTTGCAGCACCTTCATGTACTTCACCAATCTTGTGTACCTTACCAGTATAAAACAGTATCCGTTCAGTCGTAGTGGTCTTGCCAGCGTCGATATGTGCCATGATACCTATATTTCGCGTCTTTTCGAGCGTGAACTTCCTGGCCACTATAATCACTCCTTACTGTTTAGAAACATCGAAGACTACCAACGATAATGTGCAAAAGCTTTATTAGCTTCAGCCATCTTATGAGTATCTTCTTTTTTCTTAATCGTAGCGCCAGTATTATTGGAAGCATCCATTAATTCAGCAGCTAATCTTTCGCGCATTGTTTTTTCCCCACGAAGTCTTGAATAATTAACCAACCAACGAATCCCTAGAGAGAAACGACGATCAGCACGTACTTCGATAGGAACTTGATAGTTAGCACCACCAACACGGCGTGCACGCACTTCCAATACTGGCATAACATTTTTCATTGCTGTTTCAAAAACCTCTAATGGATCTTTACCGGTTTTTTCCCGAATAATATCAAATGCATCATACACGATATTCTCAGCAACACTTTTTTTGCCATCTAACATTATTTTATTAACAAATCTCGTAACAACTTTAGAGTTGTATACCGGATCTTGTAAAACGTCACGTTTAGTTACAGGTCCTTTTCTTGGCATATTATCCCTCCTTTTCCAGGATTATTAAATTCTTATTATTTTTTTGCACGTTTTGTGCCGTATTTAGATCTACTTTGGCTACGTTTTTGCACACCAGCAGTATCAAGTGCACCGCGAACAATGTGATAACGTACGCCCGGTAAATCCTTGATTCTTCCACCTCTGATCAGTACAACACTATGCTCTTGCAAATTGTGACCAATACCAGGAATATACGCAGTAACTTCAATACCATTTGTTAAACGTACCCTTGCTACTTTACGAAGTGCAGAGTTTGGTTTTTTAGGAGTTGTTGTATATACTCTTGTGCACACACCACGCTTTTGTGGACATTCCTTCAAAGCAGGCGCAGTAGATTTTTTTATAATTGACTCTCTACCTTTACGTACTAATTGGTTAATTGTTGGCATTAAATACACCCCCTTCCAAGTTATCTTGAATAATTATATAAAAATTCCACCTTAAAATCATTTGTTCAAGGCAAAATATTTAACGCTTAAACATTACTTCAATATAGCGACCGCTGCTGCACCAACCTCAATCGCACAACTTTTTCCAAGTTCAACCATTGTAGGGATAGTTTCTACCGGCACATTTTTCTGACTACACAATATTTTGAGTGGCTCCACCAAGCGTTGTTCAGCATCTTGAGCAATATATACCGTATTCACTAATTCTTTTTCAACGGCTTTCGTCACTTGTTTTACACCAATCATTTTTTTCGCAGCCGTTAACGTGTCGAGCGACATATGGTTCACTCCCTTACTTACCCAACAAAGGTTTCTTTTTATTGGGCACTATGATATTTTACCATTAGCAAAAGATAATGTCAATAAACATATCGTAATAAATTCTGGTTTTATCTATATTTAGAAGGTTTTTTTATGTCCACGGATCCTAGAGTGTCGCTTTTTACTAATTTTCACAAATAATTTGCAAAATACTTTAAAAAGTAACTATCAGTTATTATATCATTTTAAAATCATATGTCAAAGATTTTATAATAAATATTTATTGCAATATATATAGAAAAGACTTGGCTTTTAGACCAAGTCTTTTCTATATATTATCATTTTTTTATAAGCTTAATGTTGCGGTAACGACTCATACCAGTACCAGCAGGTATCAGTTTCCCAATAATAACATTTTCTTTAAGTCCAAGAAGAGGATCAATCTTTCCTTTAATCGCAGCTTCCGTAAGTACTCGCGTTGTTTCTTGGAAAGATGCTGCTGATAAGAAGGAATCAGTTGCAAGAGAAGCTTTAGTAATACCAAGTAGAATCGGACGTGCTACTGATGGTTCACCACCGGCTTCAATCGCCTTAGCATTTTCTTCCTCAAAAGTGTTAGTATCAATATATTCACCTGGTAATAATCCAGTGTCGCCAGATTCTTCGGTCTTAACCTTATGCATCATTTGACGAACAATTACCTCAATATGTTTATCATTAATTTCTACACCTTGAGATTTATATACTTTTTGTACTTCATATACCAAATAACGCTGTGTCGCTTGAATGCCACATACACGTAAGATATCATGAGGATTTACTGATCCTTCAGTTAAACGATCACCTGCTATTATTTTCTGTCCATCACGAACAATGATGCGAGCACCATATGGTATCGGATAAACAGTTTCTTCACCAACAGCTGGCGTTACTGTAATTTTACGCATACCTTTAATTTCTTTTAAATCAACAGTAACTACACCATCAATTTCAGTAATAATTGCCTGTCGTTTCGGTTTACGAGCCTCAAATAATTCTTCAACCCTCGGCAAACCTTGTGTAATATCATCACCGGCAACACCGCCAGTATGGAATGTACGCATTGTCAACTGAGTACCTGGTTCACCAATTGATTGAGCTGCAATAATACCTACTGCTTCACCGACATCAACCGTATCACCCGTTGCCAAATTACGTCCATAGCATTTTATACATACTCCATATTGGGACTTGCAAGTAAGTACCGATCGAATAGATACAGTCTCGCGTACAGCAACAATACGATCTGCTAATTCTTCATCAATCTTATCATTTACTTTTACAATGAACTCACCAGTCTTAGGATCGACAATGTCTTCTGCTACAAAACGTCCAACAATACGATCTTTAAGTGCTTCAATGACACCAGTTCCCTCCGTAATCGCTTCGACTTCAATGCCACGAATACTATTGTTACGAACCTTCACTTCACGAACATCACTCATTAAGACGGCTTCAATTAGTTCTTCAGTAAGAGGTGTATCAGCAGCAACAATTTCTTCGCCCTGACTATCCAGAATAGCATCTGTCGTATTTTTGCCAAGCATTTCACGGATCATAGCATCTTTAAGAATTTGACGCATTTTTTCTTCTGGT
This sequence comes from uncultured bacterium, assembly GCA_964292325.1. Taxonomy (GTDB): domain Bacteria; phylum Bacillota; class Negativicutes; order DSM-13327; family DSM-13327; genus CTSoil-075. The sequence continues at coordinate 6,024 of CAXYVG010000079.1, forward strand.
GCTCCGAGTACTATCACTTCATTAGAAGCAGAAGCATTAATGTCCTCTTCAGTCGTAGTGGATACACCACGTACAATAATTTCCGGCACGGCATGTTCACCAATAACACGTAAATTTTCATCTGTGAGGGCTGTCAAGCGTGGAACTAATATTTCACCACTTGTCGGATCTAAAACATCATCTGTCAAAATTCTACCTAAGAGGGTGTCACGCAGTACTTCAATCGCACCTGTACTTGACTTAGCCAATCGAGCACGTTCTCGTACCAAATTGATTCCAAAAACATCACAATCATCTTCACGTACAATCACATCTTGAGATACATCAACTAATCGACGTGTTAAATAACCTGAGTCAGCAGTTCTAAGAGCAGTATCAGCCAAACCTTTACGAGCACCATGAGTCGAAATGAAGTACTCTAGTACTGTCAATCCTTCACGGAAATTAGCTTTAATTGGACGGTCAATAATTCTACCTGATGGATCTGCCATAAGTCCACGCATACCAGCCAACTGACGAATCTGCTGAATGTTACCACGAGCACCGGAGTTAGCCATCATGTAGATTGGATTAAAGCGATCTAAGTTGTTCATCATTGCTAATGTAACGTCATCAGTAGCCTTTGTCCAAAGTTCAATGGTTTTTTTATAGCGTTCATCTTCCGTAATCAAACCACGACGATACTGTTTATCTACAGTATCAACCCGATTCTCTGTCGTAGACAAAATTTCTTTTTTGGCAGGTGGAATATTAATATCGGAAATTGCTACTGTTATACCAGCGCGACAAGCAAATGAATAACCTAAACGTTTGACATTATCAAGAACGGTAGCCGTTCTTGATGTACCAAATTGACGATAGGTCTCCGCTACCAATTTACCAAGCTGTTTCTTGTCCATCATAATACCTAAATGCCATTCTCCATCTCTTTCAAAGAAATATCGAATTTCTTCAGGTAAGCTCTCATTGAAAATCATACGTCCCATAGTCGTATTTACTAAGCCATACTTAGGAAAGCGTACTTTTATTCGAGCATGAAGGGACAATTCTTTCTGGTGATAAGCTAGTAGTGCTTCATTAATATCACACATAATCTTGCCTTCACCCACATCACCTGCTTTTTCCATCGTCAGGTAATATGCTCCTAAAACCATATCTTGCGTAGGTGTCACTACTGGTTTACCATCTTTGGTTGATAGAATATTATGAGCAGCTAACATCAGCATCCGAGCCTCAGATTGAGCCTCAGCAGACAATGGTAAATGGACAGCCATCTGGTCACCATCAAAATCCGCATTATATGCTGTGCATACGAGCGGGTGAAGTTTAATGGCACGACCTTCTGATAATATTGGTTCAAATGCTTGAATACCTAATCTATGTAATGTCGGAGCACGATTTAAGAGAACAGGATGTTCTTTAATCACTTCTTCTAGTACATCCCATACTTCTGGGCGCACTCTCTCTACCATACGTTTCGCGCTCTTAATGTTATGTGCATGACCAGCATTTACTAGTTTTTTCATAACAAATGGTTTAAATAATTCTAAGGCCATTTCTTTTGGCAAACCACATTGATGTAATTTCAGTTCAGGACCAACTACGATAACCGAACGTCCAGAGTAATCTACCCGTTTACCTAATAGATTCTGACGGAAACGTCCTTGTTTACCTTTAAGCATATCACTTAATGATTTGAGCGGACGGTTGCCAGGACCAGTAACGGGACGACCACGACGACCATTATCAATCAGTGCATCTACAGCCTCTTGCAACATTCTTTTCTCATTGCGCACAATAATATCTGGTGCACCAAGATCAAGTAGTCGTTTTAGGCGATTATTACGGTTAATAACACGACGATATAAGTCATTAAGGTCAGACGTTGCAAATCGACCACCATCAAGTTGTACCATCGGGCGTAATTCAGGTGGAATGACTGGAATAATATCCATAATCATCCAATCAGGACGATTACCTGACTGTCTGAAAGCCTCGACTACTTCTAGACGACGAATGGCTCTAATTTTGCGTTGTCCACTAACTTCTTTGAGCTCTTGCCTTAGTTCTTTACCCATTTTTTCTAAGTCTAATTCTTCAAGAAGCTTTTTGATAGCTTCAGCACCCATGCCTATTTTAAAGGCATTACCATATTTATCTCGGTATTCTCGGTACTCATTTTCAGTCAACAATTGACGTTTCATCAACGGAGTATCACCAGGATCAAGTACGATATAAGAAGCGAAATATAACACCTTTTCTAAAGACCTAGGTGATATATCTAATATCAGTCCCATCCGGCTAGGAATGCCTTTAAAATACCAAATATGAGATACTGGTGCTGCTAATTGGATATGTCCCATACGATCGCGCCGTACTTTTGAACGAGTTACCTCAACACCGCAACGATCACAGACAATACCCTTGTACCTAATTCTTTTGTATTTACCACAATGACATTCCCAATCGCGAGTTGGGCCAAATATCTTTTCACAAAACAGACCTTCGCGTTCAGGTTTGAGTGTACGGTAGTTGATAGTCTCTGGTTTTTTGACTTCGCCATATGACCACTTACGAATCTGTTCTGGAGAAGCCAACCCAATCCTCATTGAATCAAAATTATTTACATCCAACAAAGGGTTATCACTCCCTTCTTATAATTATTCAAATTCCCCATCAGTGTCTATTTCCTTTAAGAAATCATGCTGTGTAGGCTTTTTTTCTTTACTTTTAAGCTTCTTGCTGTTTTTACGTTCTTCTACATCATCATCATTTGTTAAATGATCCTCAGCATCATCAAATTTTTCAGAACCCATTTCGCCGATTTCAGCAATAATATCTAATTCTTCTTCTAACGGTTCAAGATCATCGCTAGATTCAAATTCTTCTACTAGCTCATGTACACCCTCTGCTTCTTCCTTCCCTCGTGCATGAGGGTCCGGAGCAGCAAGTAATGCAACGCCTATATTACGTTCAATATCTTTAGCCGCTTGCTGTACATCGTCATCAACGTCATCAATGACAATTTCTTGTGCATCTTCATTTAAAATTTTAATGTCTAGTCCAATACTTTGTAGTTCTTTAATTAAAACTTTAAATGATTCAGGAACACCAGGCTCTGGTATATTTTCACCTTTAACAATGGCTTCATATGTTTTCACCCGGCCTACAACATCATCTGATTTCACGGTTAACAGTTCTTGTAATGTATAGGCTGCACCATATGCTTCTAGTGCCCATACCTCCATCTCCCCGAAACGTTGACCACCAAATTGAGCTTTACCACCCAATGGTTGTTGTGTTACTAAGGAGTAAGGACCAGTCGACCGCGCATGAATTTTATCATCAACCAAATGAGCTAGTTTCAACATATACACAAAACCAACAGTAACACGATTATCAAAAGCTTCACCAGTACGTCCATCATAGAGAACTGTTTTACCATCAGTAGCTAAACCTGCAGCTTCTAATGTTTTAAATACTTCTGCTTCTCGAGCTCCATCAAATACTGGAGTTGCTAAATTAACACCCGCAAGTTCTGGTTTTGGTAAACCATGTGTATCAATATCATAGCCTACTTTTCTCAAATTTTCTGCTATATTAGGAGAGTTAGCTTTTATCTGCATACCAAAAGCAGCAGCAGCCATCCCTAAATGTGTTTCTAGTGCCTGACCAATATTCATACGAGAAGGTACACCTAATGGATTTAGTACAATCTGCACAGGTGTTCCATCTGGTAAGAATGGCATATCTTCCTCACGCATAATACGGGATACAACACCCTTATTACCATGACGACCAGCCATCTTGTCACCTTCAGAAATTTTCCGTTTTTGAGCAATATATACACGTACCAAGAAGTTTACACCCGGTGGTAATTCATCACCATTCTCGCGACTGAATACTTTTACATCTACAATCTTTCCAGCTTCACCATGAGGTACTCTTAGAGATGTATCACGAACTTCGCGAGCTTTTTCACCAAAAATAGCCCGTAACAAACGTTCCTCAGCTGTAAGTTCCGTTTCGCCTTTTGGCGTTACCTTACCAACCAAAATATCTCCTGGTCGTACCTCAGCACCAATGCGAATGATACCTCGATCATCAAGATCTTTTAGCACTTCTTCCGCCACATTAGGAATATCACGAGTAATTTCCTCTGGTCCAAGCTTCGTATCTCTGGCATCACATTCATATTCTTCAATATGAATCGACGTATAGATATCATCTCGTACAATTTTTTCGCTTAAAAGAATAGCATCCTCATAATTGTAACCTTCCCAAGGCATAAAAGCGATCAACACATTAAATCCTAAGGCTAACTCACCTTTATCCGTCGCAGGTCCATCAGCCAATACTTGACCTTTTTCTATGACTTCACCTTTATATACAATCGGCTTTTGATTAATACAAGTTCCCTGATTAGAACGCAAATATTTTAGCAATTTATATGTATCAAGAATACCACGATCCGTACGGATTCTGATTTCAGTTGCAGTAACTTTTTCAACTATACCAGCATTTTTCGCCAGAATCAGAACTCCTGAATCACGAGCTGCTTTATATTCCATACCTGTTCCAACAAGTGGTGCCTGCGTCCTAAGAAGCGGTACCGCTTGACGTTGCATATTCGCACCCATTAAAGCACGGTTCGCATCATCGTTTTCTAAGAAAGGAATCATCGCAGTAGCAATCGATACAACCTGCTTTGGCGATACATCCATATAATCAACTTTTTCAGCTGGAATAGCTAAAATTTCATTTCTATGACGTACGGTAACTCGCGGCTCTACAAACCAATCTTGATCGTTTAATGGTTCATTCGCTTGCGCACAAACCACTTCATCTTCTTCATCAGCGGTCAAATAGTGCACTTCTTCTGTTACTATATGATTTTCTTTATCAATTTTACGATAAGGCGTCTCAATGAAACCAAATTCATTAATCCGTCCAAACGTCGATAACGAACCGATTAGACCGATATTCGGACCTTCTGGTGTTTCAATCGGGCACATACGTCCATAATGGGAATGATGCACGTCACGAACTTCAAAACCAGCACGTTCACGACTAAGTCCACCAGGTCCTAGTGCACTAAGCCTACGTTTATGTGTAAGTTCAGCAAGCGGATTAGTCTGATCCATAAACTGCGATAACTGACTAGAGCCAAAAAACTCTTTAATCGCAGCCACTACAGGGCGAATATTAATCAAAGCTTGTGGAGTAATTACATCCACATCTTGAATGGTCATACGTTCTTTTACAACTCTCTCCATACGAGATAAACCAATTCGGAATTGATTTTGTAAAAGTTCCCCTACAGAACGCAATCGTCGATTTCCCAAATGATCAATATCATCCACATTGCCAAAACCATCCATCAAATTAAGAAGATAGCTAAACGAAGCTAAAATATCTTCCCTACTGATTGTACGATAATTATAAGGTAATGTTGGATTGCATAACATTTTTACAGGTGATCCATCTTTTTGCTTGATCTTAACTTCAATCAAGCCCTCATTAGCAAATACACCACTTTTTTCAATGATATCAATTACTTTTTCTTCAACTGTAGTATCTGCCGGTACAATCACTTCACCAGTTTCGGTATTTACAATCGGCTGATAAAGAGTCTTACCCATTAACCGACGGCGCCATCCTAATTTCTTAGTTAGTTTATATCGGCCTACAGTCGCTAAATCATAACGTTTGGAATCAAAAAATAAAGATTCTAACAGTTGTGTAGCATTATCAACTGTTGGTGGTTCACCAGGACGCAATCTTTTATAGATTTCTACTAATGCTTCTTCTCGAGAATTAGTATTATCACGTTCTAGAGTCGCACGAATTCGAACATCATCATGGAATAACTCAGAAATAGCAGCATTTGAAGCATAACCAAGCGCACGAATCAGCACTGTTGCTGGCAATTTACGCGTTCTGTCAACACGAATGGATATAACATCATTGGCATCTGTTTCTAATTCAAGCCATGCTCCACGATTAGGAATAACCGTAGAATTATAAAGTTTTTTACCACTAGCATCAATTGTTTCATTATAGTATGCTCCTGGTGAGCGCACTAATTGGCTGACAATAACCCGTTCTGCACCATTAATGATAAAAGTACCATTCTCAGTCATCAGCGGGAAATCTCCCATAAACACTTCTTGTTCTTTAATTTCACCAGTTTCACGATTAATCAATCGGACATTAACACGTAAAGGCGCTGAATAAGTAACATCCCGTTCCTTACATTCTTCAACAACATATTTGGGTTCGCCTAATGTAAAATTTTCAAATGTCAGCACTAAATTACCTGTAAAGTCCTGAATAGGCGAAATGTCATGAAAAATCTCTCGCAACCCATCCTTCAGAAACCAGTTGTAAGAATTCTTCTGAATTTCGATAAGGTTGGGCATGTCCAGCACTTCTTTAATTTTGGCATAACTATATCTGACCTTTTTGCCAACCTGAACAGGATTAAACATTAAATCCTTCACCCCTTAGCCCAAATTAACTTTATACCTCAAACAACAAATAATATGATTTCATAATAGTTGCCGGTATAAAACCTTTTACATAATACAATATTGCGTAGCGAATACTATAATATCGATAGAAAATGTAACAATGTAAGAAAAGACTTGGTTTTTTGCCAAGTCCTTAGACGTAGGCAAAAAGCTTAAGCGTCCTTACTTGGAATTAGAAAACTATACATTTTCTGATTCCGCAAAAAAAGCAAGGTTTATTCAGTAAAGCAAAAGACCTTGCATATTTTCAGCATGATGAAATATTATTTCATCCTCCATTATATTACTATTTCCTACCAATCCATATTTTATACCTTACGCAATTAAAAAAAATTACTTAAAAATCAACATTCATCGCATTGAATAACTATATCACAATTTTTTTTCAACGTCAAGGAGTTTTATTATATTTTTATATGAATATTTTTATATGAAAAATATAAAGAGTACCACAATGGGTACTCTTTATATTTCACACTTAAATGAGTAATGATAACGTAGTTATGATTACTTAACTTCTACAGATGCGCCAGCTTCTTCAAGTTTAGCTTTGATTGCTTCTGCATCAGCTTTAGCAATTTTTTCTTTTACAGCTTTAGGAGCGCCATCAACTACTTCTTTAGCTTCTTTCAAGCCAAGACCAGTTACTTCGCGAACCACTTTAATTACGTTGATTTTGCTAGCACCAGCAGCAGTAAGGATAACATCAAATTCAGTTTTTTCTTCAGCAGCAGCACCGGCAGCAGCTGGAGCAGCAGCAACAGCTACAGGAGCAGCTGCAGATACACCAAATTTTTCTTCTAGAGCTTTCACCAATTCGGATAATTCAAGAACACTCATGTTCTCAATAGCTTGCATAATTTCTTGCTGAGTCATATTAAAATACCTCCATACATTCTTTATATTTTTTATTAAAGCTTAGTTTATGCTGATTCTTTTTGTTTACGCACCGCTTCAAGCGTATAAACAAAATTGCGGATAGTGCCTTGAAGAACATTGACAAAGCCGGCAATCGGAGATTGCATACCAGCCAACATTTTCGAAAGAAGTACTTCGCGCGATGGTAGGTCTGCCAAAGCTTTAACACCTTCAGCATCAATAACTTTACCATCTAATAAACCCGCTTTGATTTCCAATGCTTTTAATTTATTCTCTTTTATAAAGTCAGAAATTATCCGCGCTGGAGCAACTGGGTCTACTTCAGAGATTGCAATAGCAGTCGGTCCTTCAAGATAAACATCTAATCCTTCAATACCAACTTCCTGAGCAGCAATCCGTGTCATTGTATTCTTGACAACACGGTATTCTACACCAGCTTCACGTAATTTACGACGAAGTTGAGTATCTTGAGCTACAGTAAGACCACGATACGTTGTTAGTACCGCACCTTTACTAGCAGATAGTTTACCTTTAAGTTCAGAAACTATTGATTTTTTTTCTAATGTTACAGCCACTAAAATCCACCTCCTTTTAGAAGTTTAAAAACTAAACGACCTCACGGCAGTATGAGCCGGAGGTCGCTAATAGCTAAAGCTATTGTATAATCCCCAACCTCGGTAGGCGACATCATAGAAATTTCTCTCTATATCCGTTCATTATAAATACCTACTGTCTACAGCCTAAATTTTATTTAGTTATAATTGATCAGGAAATTGTACAACGGCATACTAATCTCATTTAGTCTTTTTTGTTACTAGCAGCTTTCAGCGTATTTACTTTCACACCAGGCCCCATAGTTGTGCTCATTGTAATACTACGCATATATTGACCTTTCGCAGCAGCTGGTTTTACTTTATTTAAAGTATCAACCAGAGTGTAGAAGTTATCAATAATTTGTTCATCACTAAATGATGCTTTACCAATTGGTGCATGAATGTTACCAGCTTTGTCAGTACGATACTCAATCTTACCAGCTTTAATTTCATTAATAGCACGAGTAATATCTAAAGTAACAGTACCAACTTTAGGATTAGGCATTAAGCCTTTAGGTCCTAAAACCTTACCCAAACGACCAACAGTACCCATCATATCAGGAGTTGCAACTGCTACATCAAAATCAGTCCAACCACCTTGAATTTTTGCTACCATTTCTTCAGCGCCAACAAAGTCAGCACCAGCCGCTTCAGCTTCTTTCGCTTTTTCGCCTTTAGCAAAAACTAAAACAGTTTTTGTTTTGCCAGTACCATGTGGCAATACTACTGCCCCACGGACTTGCTGATCAGCGTATTTAGGGTCAACCCCTAATTTAATAGCTACTTCGATTGTTTCATCGAATTTAGCGCTAGCTGTTTTTTTCGCAAGTTCAATTGCTTCTGCAGGATCATATAATTTGTTTGCTTCAATCAGCTTAGCAGCTTCTTCATATTTTTTACCATGTTTTGACATATTAAAAAAACTCCTTCACTTTGTGGTTATACGGATAATCCTCCCACATTAACACCATAAGCGACTAAAATTAGTCTATGATGTCAATACCCATGCTACGGGCAGTACCTTCGATCATACGCATAGCAGCTTCTACGCTACCAGCATTAAGATCTTTCATTTTTGCTTCTGCAATTTCACGAACTTTATCGCGAGACACTTTAGCAACTTTTTTCTTATTAGGTTCGCCAGAACCGGATTCAATACCAGCCGCTTTCTTAAGCAGAATAGGAGCTGGCGGGGTTTTAGTGATAAACGTAAAGGATCTATCTTCGAACACAGTAATTTCTACTGGAATAATTAAACCAGCTTGACTAGCGGTTCTTTCATTAAAATCCTTAACAAATGCCATTATATTTACACCAGCTTGACCGAGCGCAGGGCCGACCGGAGGCGCTGGAGTTGCTTTACCAGCAGGAACTTGCAGTTTTACAAGTTTTACAACTTTCTTAGCCATTTTGCTTACACCTCCTTATCTACATGATGTGGTACCACGGGCTAACTAGCCCTCCCACGTAAAACATAAAGTTTACAAAAACTTTATTTAAACTTTCTCTATTTGAGAAAAATCTAATTCTACCGGTGTTTCTCTTCCAAACATATCAACAAGTACTTTTAGTTTGCTGCGTTCTGGATCAATCTCAAGAACCTTGGCTGTCCAATTTTCAAAAGCTCCAGAAGTAATACGCACCATCTCAGAAATCTCAATATCCATTTTTTGTTTAAGTTCTTCTAATCCCATGGATTTAAGGATATTTTTGATTTCGGCATCAGTAAGTGGGATAGGCTTGGTACCAGAACCAACAAAACCTGTTACACCTGGCGTATTGCGTACAACATACCATGATTTGTCATCAACAATCATTTCTACCATAACATAACCGGGGAAAACTTTTTTCTTTGTAATTTTCTTCTTGCCATCTTTTATTTCAACTTCATCTTCCATAGGTACTACTACACGAAAGATTTGATCTTCCATACCCATGGAATGGACTTTGCGTTCCAGATTAGCTTTTACTTTGTTTTCATAACCGGAATATGTATGGATTACATACCAATTTTTTTCAGATTCCATTACCTTCAGGGACGCTTAACTACGCCCCCACCCCCTTAGCCTACTTGATGATAAAACGTAAAACTTGAGCAAGTGTAGTATCAATTGCCTTAATCAGACACGTTATTAACATTACAGCAACAAATACCACTACTGTATTGGAAATAAGCTCTTTTTGAGTTGGCCATGATACTTTTTTTAATTCTGCTTTAACTTCACGTAAAAACTTTTTAAAACGTGAAGGATTGGTTTTACCTACAGTTTCTTGGGCAACCATTTTTTCACATCCCTGTTTCATGCTTCCAACTTAAGCATGAAATACTACTGGCAGGGGCGGCAGGAATCGAACCCGCAACCAACGGTTTTGGAGACCGCTACTCTACCAATTGAGCTACACCCCTACTAAAGTAATTTACGTTATAAATTACTTAGTTTCTTTGTGTAAAGTATGTTTTTTGCAAAACTTGCAATACTTATTGAATTCCAATCTATCAGGGTCATTCTTTTTGTTTTTATTGGTCTGATAATTACGTTGTTTGCACTCCGTGCAAGCTAACGTTACTGCATTGCGCATCCTGTACACCTCTCTTACCTGTAAATATGACATCAATTCAAAATGCCACTAATATAATTTAGCATACTTATACTAGCCTGTCAATACCAGCTAAACAGTATCTCTTTAGAAAGTATAGTATTTTAAAACAGTATTATATAACTATAGCCAATCAGACAGAATTTTATACCTTTATTGTTTAAATGTCAACGTAAAAATAATATATTCTTTTTAGTCGCTAATACTAAAAAAACTCCGCCTAAAGACGAAGTTTTGCTTTTATGCTTTTGGTGGCGGCGCAGGGATTTGAACCCCGGACCCTTCGGGTATGAACCGAATGCTCTAGCCAGCTGAGCTACGCCGCCATATAAAATATTTGGTTGCGGGAACAGGACTTGAACCTGTGACCTTCGGGTTATGAGCCCGACGAGCTACCAACTGCTCCATCCCGCGATAACAATATGGTGGATAGGGCTGGATTCGAACCAGCGAAGGCGGAGCCGGCAGATTTACAGTCTGCTCCCTTTAGCCACTCGGGAACCTATCCAAATAAAATGGAGCTGGAAACAGGACTTGAACCCGCAACATCCTCATTACAAGTGAGGTGCTCTACCAGTTGAGCTATTCCAGCACGTGCCTACTACATTTCGTAGCGACGACTATTATTGTATAATAACATTTCTGTTATGTCAACACTTTTTTGGTGGCGGCGCAGGGATTTGAACCCCGGACCCTTCGGGTATGAACCGAATGCTCTAGCCAGCTGAGCTACGCCGCCATATAAAATATTTGTTGTTAGCACTACGATGCTAGCTAAGTGACTTATACAAAGATTCACTCACAATTCTTTGGTTCGCTGCTTAAATGGAGCTAGTGACCGGGATTGAACCGGTGGCCTTATCCTTACCAAGGATACGCTCTACCGACTGAGCTACACCAGCATATAGTAAATTGGTTGCGGGGACAGGACTTGAACCTGTGGCCTTCGGGTTATGAGCCCGACGAGCTACCAACTGCT
>CAXYVG010000080.1:0-17416 GCA_964292325.1 uncultured bacterium
GTAAGTTTCGGAAAAATAAATTATGCAGCGCTGTAGAAGCTGAGCGATTATTATCTTTTACGAATACTGCAGATCCTCTTTTTATGTTCGGTGCCGTAGCGGTCGGGATGTTTGGCATGCCAGAACTTGGAGCTACAATTGCATTAGCCCATTATCTTGCAAGCTTTCTTGTCGGTATCCTCTTTCGCTATCATGGACGTAATCGAGATAACTATGGAAATGATATACAAATTGCTAGTGGTAATATTTTATTACGAGCACTACGCGCCTTATACAAAGCAAAACAAGATGATAAACGCTCTATGGGTGAATTATTAGGTGATTCTGTGAAGAATTCGATGAATACAATCTTATTAATAGGTGGATTCATCATATTATTTTCAGTATTCTTGCAAATCTTATCTATTACAGGTATAACCGATGTGTTAACAACGTTTTTTGCTGGACTCTTAAGTATCATTGGTTTTAATACCAACCTTGCTCCCGCTATGGTAAGCGGCTTATTTGAGATCGACTTAGGTGCTTTGGCGACTAGCCAAGCAGATGCACCATTAGTAGAAAAAATCGTAATTGCTAGTGCCATTATTGCTTGGAGTGGCCTTTCTGTCCATGGTCAAGTAGCAAGCATTGTGATTGAATCAGGTATCCGAATGTTACCGTATATGGTCGCTAGATTGCTACATGCTGTGATAGCAGCTCTCATTACACTTGCTTTGCTATTAGACTCTTCCCATAGCATTAACAAGGTATTTACCATTCCCGTTATATTTACGCCCAGTAATTCTAATACTTTCACTTCATTACTAGTAAGACTTGAGCAAGTCGGTTATCAAATCTTATTATTACTGAGTATTATGATTGCTTTATCCATTGCGATACATATAATAAACGAACTTTATATGCATGTCAAAAAAGATTCTCTTTTTTCTAATTATCTAACACGCAAGCATAAATTTTAATATATATACTCATCTTCACGATAGACTAACAATACAGCTATCATTTTCTTACTGCTTTATATATAAAAACACAAGAAGCTTTTGCTCCTTGTGTTTTTCTTATTCTACCTTTTTTCTTTTGGGCTGATTGAGTTCACTATGACCATAACGAACGACTTCCAATGCTTTTTCTAATTGTCCCTCAAGATGTGCAAAAACATCATTGGCATAGCCAACGGCATCTTGTTGCAGCTTTGCTGCTTCTTGGTTGGCTAGATTAATAATTTCACTACCATGTTCCTCGGCTTGTTTAGCAATCGTATTTTCATCGGTTAATTTAATAGCATAACCTTTAGCCTGTTCAATGATTTTATTTGCTTCTTTTTGAGCATCCTCTAAAATACGTTGCTGATCTGCTACAATCTGATTAGCCTCGGTGAGTGCGTTAGGTAATTTTTCACGCAAGTCATCAAGTAACCGGATCATATCATCTTCTTCTAATATTCTTTTATTCGTAAACGGAACATGAGAAGCATCGAGCAATAAACTTTCCAATTCATCTATAATTCCTTTAATTGTCATAATTACCTCTCCCAACTTGCTATTACTTGGACATATTTCATATTATTTATTCATGCGTTTCATCATTCTATCTTCGACACACTTAGGTACTAACCCTGTAATGGGACCATTAAAATTAGCTAATTCTTTAATACCACTAGAACTGATACAAGAATAATCACTATTCGTCATGATAAAAACAGTTTCGAGAATCGGATCAATTTTTTTTATTAATAACGCTCGTTGAAACTCTGCTTCAAAGTCACTTAATGCCCGAAGTCCTCTTACAATAATCGTAGCATTTTGTTGCTTGGCATAGTCACTCAGTAATCCCGAAAAAGCATCGATACGGACATTTGGAATATGTGCAGTTGCAAGTTTTAGCAATTCAGCCCTTTCCGCCATATCAAATAATGGGTTCTTACTAGGATTACAAAACACCGCTATAATAAGAACATCAAATAACTTGCTAGCCCGTTCAAAAATATCCACATGACCATTCGTAACGGGATCAAAACTCCCTGGACAAATCGCTATACGCACTATAGAACCTCCTGTTTTGTCTTAAATCGTAGAAAACTCATCAATGTTGCTCCATATTTTTCAGTACGTCTAAGTTCTAAGTTATTCCACTCATCAGCAATTTTTTCATGCCGTGAATGTTCAATAACGAGAATGCCTCCTGGTACCAAAATAGAATGTTGATCAATCTTTTCTAATACAGCTTGTACTAATCCTTTTTGATAAGGAGGATCACAAAATATTAAATCAAAGGATTGCCCAGTTTGAGCTAACTTATCTAATGCTCGGAGGACATCATTTTTGTAGATTTCTGTATATTCAGCTAGCTTCGTATGATGAGCATTTTCTTTGATAATGGCAATGCTTTCATTGCTATTATCAATAAATACCGCTTTTTGAGCACCGCGGCTTAATGCCTCTAGCCCAAGGTTTCCGGTTCCTGCGAAAATATCTAATACACGGGCATCTACCACAATATCACTGAGGATATTAAAGACAGATTCTTTGACTCGAGCCGCAGTCGGTCTAGTATCAAGACCAGATGGTGCTTTTAATTTTGCGCCTTTGGCACTTCCAGTTATTATTCTCATATCTATTCCCCTATAGTTATACGTTACATTTTAACATATTTTATAGTATACTACATATTTTTTACTATACAATATTAATTTTTTTTAATAAAAAGTACAGGTTTTTTTAAAAATGAAGTCGAATTCTTTTAATTTAGGGTATAAGTATCTATTTTGCCAACTATAATCAAAGTACATTCTATATTTTTATTTTCCCATAAAGAGGTGTCTTATGTTTAAATCAAGCAAGCGATTCACTTTGGTCATACTACTTTTCATTTTAGTCAGTATTACATCGTATCTGTATTATGGGAAAAATGATGATACATTTCCTGTTGACAGTTATGAAAAACACTGGCTAACAGTCATTCTAATGCCACTGGATAGCCGCCCACCTTGTACACAATTTGTAGAACAATTAGCCCGTATCATTGGTATTCATTTATTATTACCACCATCTGAATTATTAGATGATTATAAAACCCCAGGTCAGAAAGAAGCACTAGGTAATTGGCTCTATGAAACAAGCAAGCAAGCGGATGCTGCCATTATCTCAACCGATATGCTGATTCATGGCAGCTTAGTAGCCTCACGATTATCTTCTGGTACCCCTACCGATATGGATCATGTATTACAATTATTAACTACCATTCATCAAGAACATCCAAATTTAAAGATGTATGTGTTTAATATCATTCCGAGACTGATTCTTGCTGATAGTAAAGAAAATGCGACTTACCAAAAAAACATGCTGAAATACTCGATACTAAAAGACCAAATCAATACCTTTGAAAATAGTGAAGATATAAAAAAAATAACAGAAATAGAAGATAAAATCCCTGTTGCGATACGAAATCACTATATGGCGCTGTATGAACAAAATGATATGCTCAATACGGCCCTGATTAATATGACCGAGCAAGGAATCGTAGCAGGGTTAGTCATTGGACAAGATGATGGTCAGCCCTTTGGCATTCCCAATATGAGTAAACAAAAACTGCAACATCAATTGCAGCAAAAAACGAATTTAGACAATAAAGTATTCATTACCCGTGGTACAGATGAAGTAGCCTTAACATTGTTAGGTCATATCGTAAGTGAATTATCGCATTATCAACCCCGTATTTTTGTTAGCTATTCTACGGCAGAGGCTTCTCAAATTACCATGCCATTTATGCCCAATACCGTTGGCAAAACAGTGGAGGAAAAAATTGCAATAGCTGGCGGTCTACAAGTTGATACCCCAGACCAAGCTGATTTTATTTTGTATGTACATGTTGGTACAAAGAAAAATAAAGAGTCACTAAAACCAGCTGCCCAAGAAGTGCAAAACTTAATCATGCAAGGCTATAAAGTGGCTTTAGTAGATTTAACCGAAAATTTCCAGCTATCAGAATCACTACTCCCTACACTACTGAAGGAAAATATTGATATTGCGAGATTGATTGCGTATGCTGGCTGGAATTCTACTAGTAATTCCATTGGCACAGCCATTACACAAGCCGCTCTATTTAGTAACGCATTATCCTCTGAAACAGATACCTCACAAATCATAGCGTTATATAAATTAAATCTTGAATTTTTAATTGCCCGTTTTTTAGATGATTTATACTATCAAAAAGAAATTAACCCGTACATGAATAAACAACTGCAACGAGTCCATATTGATCCTTACAATTTGGGAACTCAATATTATCAGACCAATTATAAAATTCAAAAATTAATGTTTAGTAAAACTCGTTGGTTTTTACGGGAAGGATTACAAAATCAGCCTATCATCATCAATTCGCATCAAGGAACACAAGAACTATTTATAACAGATTTAACGATCCAGACCTATCTGCCTTGGCAACGAACTTTTGAAATATGGATCAAACCGACCTTTTCATTAGCGATAAAGAAAATTTGAGGTTAATAAAAAATATTTGCAAAATATGTTGACAACTCCACAAAATGTGTGTATAATTCATAAATGTGAGATCGGGGCATGGCTCAGTTTGGTAGAGTACCTGGCTTGGGACCAGGGGGTCGCAGGTTCGAATCCTGCTGCTCCGACCATTAATTTCATAGGGGCATAGCCAAGTTGGTAAGGCACGGGACTTTGACTCCCGTATGCGTTGGTTCGAGTCCAGCTGCCCCTGCCAACCATTGAAGAATGATATAAGCCAATCTTTAAATAAAGATTGGCTTTTTTGCTATATATTTTTTTACAAATGTTCATCTGCCTTTTCTTTTTTACTAGACGCAATAATGGTTTCGGCAATACGTTGTGGTACTTCTTCATAATGAGAAAAATCTAGGTCAAAACACCCCCGACCTTGTGTGATAGAACGCAAATCAATCGCATACTTAAACACCTCAGACATCGGAACTTGCGCTTTGATAATTCCCTGCCCTTCACCGACTGGCTCCATACCTTGAATACGTCCACGCTTGCTATTTAAATCCGCAATCACATCCCCCATAAAAGAAGCAGGCATATTAATTTTCACATTGCAAATTGGCTCTAATAGAGAAGGCTTCGCCTGTAAAGCCCCTTTACGCAAGGCCATCGTACTGGCTATTTTAAAAGCCATTTCCGAAGAATCTACATTATGATACGATCCATCATATAATGTCACCTTTACATCTACCATTGGATAGCCGCCCAAAACACCGCTAGCTAATGCTTCCCGTACCCCCTTCTCAACAGCAGGGATATATTGCCGTGGTACCGCTCCGCCAAAGATTGAGTCCACAAATTCAAAATGCTGTCCCATTGGCAACGGATCAAGCTGTAACCACACATGACCGTATTGCCCATGACCACCACTTTGCTTTTTATGTTTTCCTTCTACCTTTACCGTAGCGCGAATGGTCTCACGGTATGGAACTTTCGGATCCTTTAGGACTACATCAACACCGAATTTGCGCTTCATACGTTCCGCCATAACATCGGTATGTACCTCGCCAATACCACTGATTAGCAGCTGCTTGGTTTCTGTATTTTTTTCAACATGAAAAGTTGGATCTTCATCAACTAATCGATGCAAGGCATTCCCTATTTTATCTTCATCGCCTTTATTTTTAGCTTCAATGCACATGGTAAACATAGGTTTAGGATATAATATCGGTTCAAAAATAATGGGCTTACTTTTTTCACACAGAGTATCTCCTGTACCTGTTTCTTGCAATTTGGCAACAACAGCAATATCACCAGCGCAGACACTTTTTAGCATTTCTTGATGTTTACCACGTAATGTGAAAATATTGCTCACACGTTCATTTTTCAAGCGAGATGCATTGTAGAGGATACTATCTGGTTTCATTACACCCGAAAATACTCGTATGTAACTCAAACGCCCTACAAAAGGATCAGCAGTCGTTTTAAACACCATCGCAGAAAATGGATCAGCACTCTTCGTTTCTGATGATGATAAATACGTCAATGTAGCATCCAGAATTTGTTGAATGCCAATATTCTTATATGCCGAACCACACATGACAGGGAAAATTTTTGCCTGTGAAATCCCCTTATATAAAGCAAGAGTGATTTCATCATTCGTTAACTCTTCGCCCTCTAGATATTTAGACAACAGTTCGTCATCCATTTCCGCCGCCGATTCAATTAAATTTTGGCGTAGCGTAAGAGCATTTTCTATCATATCTTCTGGAATCTCTGCTTCTACATACTGAGAACCTTGCTTGTTGCCAGCAGTAATGGCCTTCATTTTTATCAAATCGATAATGCCGGTAAATGTTTCTTCTGTACCAATTGGCAGTTGGATTGGTAGAACATTCTTCCCAAATTTCTCTTGCATTTCTTGTACAACATGGTAAAAGTCAGCATTTTCTCGATCCATCTTATTGATAAATACCAATCTTGGCAAATCTAACTCTTTGGCATAGCCCCATACCTTTTCTGTTTCCACTTCAACACCAGAAGCTGCACATACTACTACCACCGTACTATCGACAGCTCTGAGCACACCTTTTACTTCACCAACAAAATCAGGATAGCCAGGAGTATCAATAAAATTTATTTTATGTTCTTTCCATTCACATGGAACTAAAGCTGCGCTAATGGTAACTTTTCGTTTTATTTCTTCTGGTTCAAAATCAGCAACTGTCGTACCATCATCGACGCGACCCATACGAGTAATTGCTCCTGTATTAAAGAGTAATGATTCTACAAGGCTTGTTTTTCCAGTTCCGCCGTGGGCTACAATTGCAACATTTCTTATATGACCACTTTGATATTCTTTCAATTGAAATCCCCCCTTATATTCCCTTAACCCTTTTAAAAAAATTCTATACGAATAGCGAATTTTCCTTCTTTTCAGTTTATTTTAAGAAAATTAATAACCGCCCAATCAGGCGGTTATTTTTATGGTACCATTTAACAACTTTTATAAAACATTTGCATAAATTTACGCAGTGGTTTAGGTAGTGACATGACATAGATTCTTAATGGTTTCACCGCGTCCTCCCCCTTATTACTTAACATATAGTACAATATCTACTGATAATATATGCTACGTTCTTACAAGAGGTGCACACTTATTTATTTTCAATCAATTCTGTTCTAGCTAACATAAAACATAAATCCGATAATCGATTTAACGTGATCGCTACTTGCTCATTGATTGGTTCTTGTCTAGATAACCGCAATATCTGGCGTTCTGCCCTGCGAGTAACAGTTCTCGCTAAATCCAAAGCAGCAGCACCAGCATTGCCACCTGGAATAATAAATTCCGTCAGCGGTGGTAATTGAGCATCCAGTTGGTCGATTAACTGCTCAAACTCTTTACTATTTTCTTGCGTAATGTAATGTGCACTACTATTAACACTAGCCACTTCCGCCATCAGCATCATAAGATCTTTCTGCACTTTATAAATGATCTCTTTGACATTGTCCTTAGTGCACCAAACTCTGGCAATACCTAAAGCGGAACTGATCTCATCAATAGTGCCGTATGCCTCGACTCTAAGGCTATCTTTTTCAATGCGCTCTCCTGTCAATAAACCCGTAGTACCTTTATCACCAGTTTTCGTATACACTTTCATATCGATCCACTCCTTTAATATGTTTGAGATTCCTTATAATAAGAAAGAGCCGATTCTCGAATCGCTTTAATTTCCGCATCCGTCACTTGGCGTACGACTTTTCCGGGTGATCCCATAACTAATGAATTAGACGGGATAATTTTATGTTCTGTAATCAGCGCCCCAGCACCAATAATGCAGTTTTCACCAATATATGCATGATTTAAAATAATAGCTCCCATACCAATGAGGCAATTACTTGCGATATGACATCCATGTAAAATAGCGCCATGTCCTACCGTTACATAATCTTCAACCACTACACCAACCTCATGTGTAAGGTGAAGGGTAGAATTATCTTGAATATTGGTATAGGCACCAATCTTGATCGAATTGATGTCACCACGAAGAACCGTATTAAACCAAATACTAGAATGAGATGCGATGGTAACATCACCAATTAGATACGCACCTTGAGCGATGAATACATTTTCTTCTACTTTAGGAGAAATACCTTTATATGACACTATTTTATTAATCATTATTTACCACACCACTTTTTAATATTTTCTATAAGTATTGTTAGCGTACCCGAGTTGCTAAATCTTGCAATTTTTGAATGCGCTCACTCGTCGCAGGATGAGTACTAAATAAACTCCCTAGCCAGCTACTCGTGCCACTGAATGGATTGATAATAAACATATGGGAAGTAGCAGGAGTTGCTTCTAACATGACTTGATTTGTCGCATAATACTCAATTTTTTGCAGTGCACTGGCTAAGGCCAGAGGATTTCCACAAATCGTACCACCTGTCTCATCTGCGATAAACTCTCGCGAACGAGAAATGCCTAACTGAATCAGCGTTGCAGCTAATGGCGCTAGTATGACTAAAAAGATAAATTGAATAATACCAGCAGCAGGGTTACCTTCCTCATCATCGTTACGTCCAAAACCTAGAAAGGCTGTCCATTGTGCAATATTAGCAATCATAGCAATTACACCAGCAATGCTTGCGACAACCGTGCTAATGAGGGTATCATGATTTTTGATATGAGCCAATTCATGAGCAATAACGCCTTCCAGTTCCTCTCGTTTCAGAGTGCGCAAAATCCCTGTCGTTACGGCTACAGCAGCATGATCAGGATTTCGCCCCGTCGCAAAGGCATTCGGGACATCAGTGTCAATGATATAGACCTTCGGCAATGGCATTTTTGCCTTTTGCACTAAGTCCGATACGATTCGAATCAAATCACCAGCATCCTGCGAAGTTGCTTCTTTGGCACCGTACATACTTAGAACAATTCGATCACTAAACCAGTAACTAGCAAAGTTCATCAGTAACGATATAACAAACATGAATGTCATACCAGTTCTACCACCAAAAAAATGTCCGACAGCTAATAACAATCCAGTTAAAGAAGCTAATAACACTGTCGTTTTCATTGTATTCAAAATGGCATCACCTCTCTTGTATTTACAAACTAGCTTCCATCTTTTCTTTAATCGCTTGTAACATACTCATGCTATTCTCTCGGACTTTTTTCTTTAGAATCGGATTAAGTAATCCAGAAATCATCGGAATACCAAACTCAAAATCTACGGTTAATTTGATATCCGTACCAGCGGCAGTAGAGGTGAGCACCCATTCCCCTGCCATTTTTTTTAAGTCTCCATCAATTTGTTGATACGAAATATGCATATTTTGATCATCAAAAGTATCTAATTCGGTCCATTTAATAATCCGCCCGTCAACATTCGATACCCATTTCGTAACAGTAGTATCACCATTGCGTTCTAATACTTCTACACTAACTAAGTCACTCATGAATCCCGGATATTGCTGCATATCTTTTAATACGGGATAAATTTTATCGGCTGTACAACAAACTGAAATATTTGTTTCAATATATGGCATAGTAAATCCTCCTATAAATCTTCAATCATATCATGAGCAGCTTCGATTGCATCTGTTAAAGCAACCATTACGCGATCAACTAATTCCTGGCTAATAATAAGTGGTGGTTCTATCCGAATGACTTTTGGATTATTGAGGGTGTACGCTACTAGAATGCCTTTATTAATCATTTCCGACATTAAGAAGCCACCAACCCCTTCTGTAGTCAGCTCTATCCCAATCATCAACCCTTTGCCACGCACTTCTTGAATCACATCTGGAAAGGCTTGCTGGAGTGCAATCAGTTTCTTTAGAAAATAACCCCCGGTGACTTCTGCCTGCTCTACAATCTTTTCATCTTCCAAAACACGAATGGCAGCGATAGCAGCCACGCAAGCTAACGGATTGCCACCAAAAGTAGAAGTATGTAAAAATGGGCTTGTGATATATTGAGCCCAAATTTCTTCTGTAGCAGTAAAGGCGCCAATTGGCATCACTCCACCACCTAGCGCTTTTGCAGTGGTTATAATATCAGGTACTACATGATAGTGATCCACGGCGAACATTTTTCCTGTACGTCCAAGGCCAGTTTGTACTTCATCACAAATTAATAAGGCCCCATATTCATCGCACAACCTTCGTACTGCGGGCAGATAATCATCGGTTGGTACAATGATCCCTCCCTCGCCTTGAATCGGTTCAATAATGACGGCTGCTGTTTCTTTATCCATCACATCTTTGAGCGCCTCAATATCATTGAAAGGAACATGTGTAAAACCTCTCATTAGTGGCTCAAAAGGTGCACGAAATAAATCGCGTCCCGTCGCACTAAGAGCTCCAAAGGTTTTTCCATGAAAAGAATTGATTGTGGAAATCACCTTGGGCTTACCGGTATGAATACGCGCTAATTTCAGTGCTCCCTCAACCGCCTCTGTGCCACTATTACCAATAAAACTATACTGTAGATTCCCTGGCGTAATCTCAGCTAGTAAAGCTGATAAGTCTGCCATTGGTTTATTAAACAGCACTTTACTAGATAATGGCATACGATCTAGTTGCTTTTTTACAGCTTCTATCACTCGTGGATGGCGATGTCCTAAACTAAATACACCATAACCGCCTAAACAATCAATGTATTCTTTACCATCAATATCGCGTATGATACTGCCTTCAGCTTCCCACTCTACTGTCGATAATCCCATAAAGCGGAATAATTTGGCCATAGCAGGATTAATAAAATGCTCATAGTTATCAATCGTTTCGCTAATCATATCTTCTGTCGTCATATAAACCTCCTCAAAACAATGCTCTACTACTTACTATTCTCTTCTATTACTAGTAATAAAATTCCTCTTTTATACATACGTAGAGCATTAAAATTATTTTTAGATACCCTATAGCCCATATGCAAAAGACCAGCAGTATCGCTATCATTTCATTAGTCCGTTATATGTAATTTTTTAATCGAAAGAGGTTATCCTAAAAACTAGGACAACCTCTTCTTTTACATTCATTTCTTATAACTGGTTGGTTGGTGCCATCTTTTCTTTAACTTGTTACAGCTATCCGTTGCGATTTGAAAGTAGTGAGAGATTGGATACTTTTCAAAATGCAAAAAGATAATCGGTATAATAATCAAAGTAAAGACCGTAGAGGAGAGCAAACCACCAACAATGACCCATGCCATACTGACCCTTGTTTCTGACCCAGCAGTAAGTGCGAGTGCCGTCGGCATCATCCCTACTACCATTGTTAAAGTCGTCATAAAAATAGGTTTTAGCCTAGTTTTACCAGCCTCAACAATGGCATCATACGCACTCATCCCCTCCTGCATCAAAGTTAATGTGTAATCAAGCAATAGTGTTCCGTTTTTCGCAACCAGTCCATCCATAACTAATATACCGATTAGCGAATACAAATTAATGGTATTACGGGTAATCGCTAAAAAAGTAAGGGAACCAATTAAGCCCAGAGGCAATGAAAACATTCGAATGATTGGCGTAGAAACCGATTCATACAAAATAGCCAATAACATATATACCAGTACCAGAGATAATCCTAACGCCTGCGCCATTTCGATAAAGGTATCTCTCATAGTATCTGCCTGCCCAGTAAATCGATACGAAACGCCAAACCCAAGATCATCTGCTTTAATATTCTTTTTTACATCATCTAATACTTCCTGCAATGGTCGATCTGTTATATTCGCTGAAATATTGATCGACTCTTGCTTATCTACGCGGCGTAGAAGAACGGGTCCTGAGGCATCCGTAACATGTGCGATATCGCCTAACTTTACCAAGGAATTCGTGGTTTGTAGTACCGGAATCGAACGGATATCCGATGCTTTATACCCATCACTACCTTTTAGACGTACAACGATATCCGTGTTTTGCCCGTCATTTGTCGGATCATTCGTAAAAACACCAGCTTTTCCACCTGTAATGGCGGCATTAAATACATTATTGATCTCATTGGCACTTGTATTATAAAATTTCAGTTTTTCTCGATCAACGCTTACTCGCAGTTCGGGCATTCCTTCTGTATAAGAACTACGAACATCTTTGATCCCTTGTGTTTTTGCTAAGGCATCCTGTATCTTATAAGAAGCTTTCACAATGCTGTCTACATTTCCGCCTCGCACTTCAATCTGAATTGGAGCGGAATTAGGGCCGCCGCCCCCACTTCCGCTACCCCCAGAAACCCCTGCGATCGAAGACTGCGTTTCACTCACTTGCGCTACCGCTTCTGGAAAATTCATTTTGAGATACGCGCGCACCTGGTTGGTAACTTCCCAAATCGTTCGATCCCGGTCTTTTCTATCAACAATTTGGACACTTACGCTACCAGAATAACCAGCTGGCGTACCAACACTGGATAAATACGTTTTCACTTCTGGTATCGTCGTTAAATATTCTTCAACTTCTTTTATTGCAAGATTAGTTTGATCAATATTAGTTCCGACTGGTAATTGGATCATTAACCTAAAACTACTTTCATCTGTTTTAGGCATGTATTCCGCTCCGATAATACCAGTTGGTATTAAAGAAAGAGAGGCAAAAAACAAAATGATGATAATAATCACAAGTTTTGTTCCATGACTAAGACTCCAACGTAATACACTCTCATATTTTCGTATGGCAGCCTCTTCTAATCGAACCATGAAGCTCCACAATCTGCCTGTTGACTCTTGTGTTCCATGTTTAAATAATCTAGACGCTAACATCGGTGTTAGTGTAAAGGAAACAAATAGCGAAAATAATGTAGCAAATACAATAGTCAAGCCAAATTGACGGAAATATTGTCCTGTCATTCCAGTCATAAAGGCAATGGGCATAAATACTACAATATCACAAAGCGTAATCGCAATCGCTGCCATACCAATCTCATTTCGGCCGTCCTCCGCTGCCGTCCTTGCATCCTTGCCCATCTGCAAATGACGATGTATATTCTCGAGTACAACAATGGAATCATCTACGAGTATACCCACACATAACGCCATCCCCATGAGCGACATCATGTTAAAAGTAAAACCAACCATATACATCACAAAGAAGGTCGCAATTAATGATGTTGGTATCGCAATTAAAACAGCGGCTGTAGAACGCCACCCACGTAGAAATAAGTATAATACTAAACCAGTCGTAAATAAGCCTTCTATTAGCGTTCCTAATGTGTTATGTAATGAATTTTCTACATACTTAGAAGAATCGGTTACGATGACAAATTGATAATCAGGATACTCTGTCCGTAATGTATCAAGCTGAGCAAAAACAGATTTTGCCGTATCGACTAGATTGGCATTACTGTTTTTATAAACAGTTAACGATACTACATCTTGCCCATTCGTTCGTGCATATCTAGTCACGCGAGCATCTTTTTCTTTAATGGTCGCAATATCGCTAAGTGGTATCTTTACCCCTTTAGCATTTGTGACATGAATCGTGGATAACTCTTCTGGTGAAGCATATTGCGCTGTTAAACGAACATTTGTTTCTCGTTTATCATTAAATACTGAGCCTGCTGGCGTTAATATATTTTCCTGCGTAATACGCGTCATGATTTGATTTAATGAAATATTAAAGTATGATAATTTATCTTTGTCCACTTCAACAGCCACTTCTTTATCGCGGCCACCAAATAATGAAACATCAGATACTCCACTTGCTCTTTGCAATCTTTCAACAAATACATCACTCGATAATGTATAGACTTCTGCTAATGGTTTATCAGCAATGACTGATATTTCCATGATTGGCTGTGCATTGACATCTCGTTTGATAACGACTGGTTCACTAATACCTGTCGGTAACTTTTTGCGTACAGAATTCACATATTTTGTGGCATCAATTGCTGAAAAATCTGCATTTGCCCAAAACTCAAACTCTAAAATAATTTGTGCCTTTTCTGGTCTAGCAATAGATGTCATATGCTTTAAATTGGATAGTGATGACAATGAATTTTCTAAAGGTTTAATAATATCTTGCTCAATCTCTTCGGTTCCAGCACCCGTATACGTTACGGTAACCGTAACAAAAGGCGTATTGATCGCTGGTAATAACTCAACACCGATACGATAAAAACTATATAAGCCTAAAACAACAAAGAGCATAACAATCATTGTAATCCCAACTGGTTTTTGAATTGAAAAACGTGTTATATTCACTGATTGTCACCCCGATTAGCTTGCGTAACAAAGTTGGGATTAATCGTCATACCTGATTTTAAACGCGATAAATTGCTAATCACAATCTGTTCATTATCCGTAAGACCACCTAAAATCTCAATATCGTCATCACCTCGTGCGCCGACTTGAACGCTGCGTTGCTCCACTACATTTTCGGAGTTAACAACAAATACATAATTTTGACCATTTTTATCTAACACTGCATTTTTCGGAACCACTAAGGCATTAGGGCGGACAATTGTATTAATAACCGTTTTCGTAAACATACCAGTTTTAACGGAAGGATCAATATTCGTCAATGCGATACGCAACGAAAAGGATTGGGTACTACTATCATTTGCCGGACTCATGTAAACAATCTTACCAGGAAAGGTTTTGCCCAGCGATTCAATTTGTACATTTACATCCATACCAACGATTAAGGCCACCAAATCTTGCTCTGAAACTTGGCAATCGACATATACATTACTGTTATCTACAATAGTTAATAGTTTTTGCCCTGCGGTGGCAAAAGCTCCTACCTCAGCAAGACGATACCCGATCATACCCGACCGTGGAGCTCTTAGCACCAAATCTTCTCTTTGTTTTTGAATGGCCTCTACATTATATTGTGCTTTTGATGCGGTAGCTTGCGCAGATACAATCACAGACGGCACCGAATTGGCATTCATTTGATTGACCAACGAATCTAACACGGATTTTGCTCCGAGCATTGTCTGCTCGCTTGTATCTAAGGATTCTCGTGATATAGCCGCTTGTTCATACAAAATTTTATAACGTTCATAGCTAGTGAGCGCTTTTTGATAATCAGCTTTCGCTTTGTCATAACTGGCATGAAACGAAACATCACTTGTTACTGCATCTGCCGCCGCTTGACGATAAGCAGCTTGATTTTGCATGATCGAAATATCAGCATCTCCTGTATCTTGCACAATTAAAACGTCTCCTGCTGACACCCATTGCCCTAGTTTCGTATTTACCGCAATGATTTTACCGGCATATTTAGCTGCAATATCCACTTGCGCTTCTGGAACGGTTTGCCCCGTCAATGAAATACGTTTCATTAATCCCGTACGTGGAACCATTAATACATCAACTGTGGTTTGTAGTTTATTATTTACAGGATTTGAATGATTGGTAGAAGAATTGCGTTTTAGTTGTATGCCAACTATAATTACTGCACATAAAAATACAACCAGAGTCATAATCATAATTTTTTTTCTTTTATTGATATTGATAAGTTTTTGCATATCCATTATCATACCTACTTTTCTCAATAAATTTATTCACTCTATAATGAATTAGAAAGTACATGCTACAAGCAATTGTTAGGAATCGTTACAATGGATTATATCATCATCTTCCTTATTTAAATTATTTTAATACTAGCATAAAAATAGTTAGCAACACAATTTTATATTAAAAACTCACCTATATAAACCATATTTGTAAGAATAAATATTTATAATACCTTATTATTACAGATAATTATGACAAAACTATGACAAAAGTGATAACATAGCGAACACGAAAACAGTAAAGCACCTCGCTAACCAATGGGTTAATAAGATGCTTTACTGTTTATGATAGTAGTTTTTCAATTATTTCGACTTCTTTTTTCTTTAACCACTCGCCGATTTGTTTACCTTTTAAATCATTAGGGATAGATTCTCCTGATAAAGAAATGGCAGTATTCAGAGGAGCCAGGGCAGGAAGATGTAACATTACTCCTTTGGCGATCATATCAAATTCTTCAATACTGAGTGCGCCACGTCGCAAATGATGAATCGCTGTTACAATATGATCAGGACTGCTATTTTCCAGTAGTGCTTTAATATGACCAAATGTAATCGCACCATTCATCCAGTCACTCGGTAATGTCATTTGTTGATTCCATTGTAATAGACTTTCTTTATTCAGTACAAAACCAAATACTGCAAATCGCAGTTTCGGATTTTTCGTAAGTTTTGCCACTGCATCTAGTTTTTCCATTACGATATTAAAATCTTCAATCGATAAATCAGCAATTGTTTTAAAGGTAATGGATAATAGCTTGGTTTCAGCAAGAACTTGAAAAAATCTTGCCGGGGTTGGTGCCTCTGCCATTACCTTTGTCAATTCTATCATAACGCGTTCTCTTGGCTCATGAATCAGTTCATGAGCTACTGCACTTGCTAGAGTGATGGTATCATGCTCAATCTGAAAGCCAAGCCGAGCAGACTGACCGGCTAATCGCAGCGCGCGCATAGGATCATCTGAAAAATGTTGACTAGTAGCTCTCAGTATTTTGTTATTAATATCTTCTATGCCATGAAAAGGATCAATAATCTGTCCTGTTAAACAGTGAATGGCAATCGAATTTACGGTAGTATCACGCCGAAAAAGATCGTCTTCAATCGTCACTTTCGGGCTTGATGATATTTTAAAACCTTTGTAACCATCACCGACTTTTCGTTCCGTTCTCGCAAAGGCCAATTCACATCGTACACCATCAATCAATAATCTAAATACGGGAAACGATTTTCCATATTCTTCAGCATCAGGGAAAATAGTCTTGAAATTTCTTTTCACCATACCTACAATGCAAAAATCAATATCCTTCGGTGTTATCCCCATAAATTTATCACGGACACAGCCACCTACCCTAAATACGTGTCCTCCATTTTTTGCAATCATTTCAGCAAAAGATTGTTCTGTTAATAAGGCACTACTCATCCTACATACGCTCCCCTATCATACGAAACACCATTCTTTTAATAAAATGGTTATTTGTGATTATACTATATATATAATGAAAAGTCCTGCCTTTCTATACATTTACCCGTTTTCTTATTGTTTTAAAGGTACTTTTAAAACTTGGCCCGGAAATATTTGAACATTATTATTTAAGCCATTTACCTCTTTAATGGCTTGTGCCAATTGTCTTACATCTTCTTGATCAGTCACATATTTTGTCGCAATGCCCCATACTGTGTCACCTGACTTTACCGCAATAGATCCATAAACACTAGAAGCGAGATATGCGTTAGAGTTAGCTAGTGGTGTAATGGACCATAAAGCAAAAATTAATAAAAATAATACTACCATCCTCACTATATATAACCACCTTTATAGAACATATGTTTCTTTTGCTAAATTATAACACAGTACATATGTTCTATTCAAGTGCATTTATTAATTTTTCATATATAAATTCTTCGAACTCTTTTAATTGATTCTC
>CAXYVG010000081.1:0-16584 GCA_964292325.1 uncultured bacterium
AGGTGTATGTATTTATATTGTGCCGCCATCTTTGGATGAACTAGCGAAACGGATTCATAAAAGAGGAACCGATAGTCTGGAAAATATAAAAACTAGACTGAATTGTGCTAATGATGAATTGACCTATGTGCATAATTATCATTATGTCGTAGTGAATGATGAAGTGCAAAATGCAACAAAGAAAGTAACTGCGATTATTATGGCAGAGAAATGTCGCGTGACGCGCAATCTTGGTATGATTGAACATATATTAACGAAATAAATTAAATTTGGGGGAAATAGAATGATTAATCCATCAATCGATACATTGGTTACAAAAGTAGATAGCAAATATACGTTAGTGGTGCTTGCAGCAAAACGTGCTCGCGAAATTATGGATGGTTCGGTACCGACCGTTGAGAGTAAGTCAAGTAAACAAGTAACAATTGCTTTAGAAGAAGTAGCACAAGATCACATTACATATGAACGGACAAAAAGTGGTATTAAATAGGTAGGTGGATTTCATGCTGAAAGGTAAGAATATCGTTGTAGGAGTAGCAGGTGGTATTGCCGTTTATAAGGTAGTCGATATGGTTAGCCGATTGAAAAAACAGGGAGCTAATGTATATGTGATTATGACTGCAGCGGCATCAAAATTTGTTACACCTTTGACTTTTCGCGAAATAAGTGGACAACCAGTTGTTGTAGATATGTGGTCTGAGGTTACCAATTGGAATGTAGAGCATATTGAGTTGGCAAGTCGTGCTGATTTATTTTTAATCGCTCCTGCTACGGCAAATATCATTGGCAAGATAGCCAATGGTATTGCAGATGATATGCTATCGACTACGGTTATGGCGACTCAGGCTCCTGTGCTATTGGCACCGGCTATGAATACAAATATGTATCTCAATCCTATTGTTCAACAAAATATAACGAAACTGACTGAGCTAGGTTACCATTTTATTGAGCCTGAGTCAGGAATGCTCGCATGTGGCACCGAAGGAATCGGTCGTTTACCGACAACCGAAGTAGTTGTCAGCAAGGTGCTTGAATTATTCGCAAGTGCTGATTTTGCAGGAAAGCAGATCATCATTACAGCTGGCGGTACGCGAGAGGCCATTGATCCTGTAAGATACATTGGGAATCGTTCGAGTGGGAAAATGGGTTATGCAATAGCGCGTGTAGCTGCTGCTCGGGGAGCTAATGTTATTTTAATATCCGGGCCCACTCAATTGCCTGTGCCACAAGGCGTTACCTTTATACCTGTTGAATCTGCTTTGCAAATGAGAGACGCGGTGTTAGCGCACTATTCGGATTGTGATATTGTGATCAAGGCGGCTGCAGTGGCCGATTATCGTCCACAAGTTGTCAGTGAGCATAAAATAAAAAAGAATAGTACATCATTAGAGTTAATATTAGAAAAAACTCCAGATATTTTATTGGAGCTTGGGCAATTAAAGAAGCATCAGATATTAGTTGGATTTGCTGCGGAAACACAAGAATTAGTAGCTCATGCGCAAGGTAAATTAACGAGAAAAAAATTAGATATGATTGTTGCCAATGATGTAACGCTACCAGGTGCTGGTTTTAATGCAGATACGAATATTGTGAAGTTATTATATTCTGATGGTCGTGTAGAAGAACTTCCTAAAATGTCAAAAGAACAGCTAGCAGGAATTATTTTAGATAAAATTCGGATACAATAGCAAATAAAGATTGATTTTTTATGAAATTTGATTTAGAATTTAGTTTGGCAGAATGTAATAGAATATACTCATCAAGAGTTAGTGGAGGGATTGGCCCGATGAAACTGCGGCAACCATTTGAAGGATACTTCAAAAACGGTGCCAATTCCTGCGGTGTAATCCGCAAGATGGGAGAGTGAAATTCACACTCCCTTTGGGAGCTTTTTTTTATTCAATAAATAAGCGGGGGGATAAATCATGGAAAAAAAACGCGTATTATTTACTTCTGAGTCGGTAACGGAAGGGCATCCTGATAAAATGGCCGACCAGATTTCCGATAGTGTACTAGATGCAATTATGGCAAAAGATCCTATGGGTAGAGTCGCATGCGAGACCCTTCTTACTACCGGACTGGTTCATGTTGTTGGTGAGATTACAACGAAATGTTATGTGGATATTCCTAAATTGGTACGTGATACGATCAAAGAGATTGGTTATACTCGCGCTAAATATGGTTTTGATGGTGATACTTGTGGCGTATTAGTTTCGATCGGTGAACAATCGGCTGATATTGCGATGGGTGTTGACAAGGCACTGGAAGCAAAAAAAGGTCAAATGGATGATGAAATTGAAAGCATTGGCGCAGGGGATCAGGGTATGATGTTTGGCTATGCTACCAATGAAACTCCTGAATATATGCCTTTGACGATATCATTAGCACATAAATTGTCATATCGTTTAGCGCAGGTGCGTAAAAATGACGAAGTAAAGTATCTGCGTCCGGATGGGAAAACACAGGTAACAGTAGAATATGAAGATGGTAAACCAGTTCGTGTGGATACCATTGTTATTTCGACTCAGCATGATGCGGATGTTACGCTCGCAATGATTGAAAAAGATATGATTGAAAAAGTCATAAAACCGATTGTTCCAGCAGAATTATTAGATCAAAATACCAAGTATTACATTAACCCAACAGGCCGTTTTGTTATTGGCGGACCACAAGGCGATGCAGGACTAACGGGTCGTAAAATCATTGTTGATACATATGGCGGGATGGCACGTCATGGCGGTGGTGCATTCTCTGGTAAAGATTGTACAAAAGTAGATCGCTCTGCCGCTTATGCTGCACGTTATGTAGCGAAAAATGTGGTGGCAGCAGGACTTGCTGATAAATGCGAAATTCAGTTAGCTTATGCGATTGGTGTTGCAAAGCCCGTTTCTATTATGGTTGAAACATTTGGAACTGGGAAAATAGCAGAATCGCTAATCGTAGCGTTGATTAATAAACACTTTGATTTACGTCCAGCTGGTATTATTAAGACGTTAGATTTACGTCGTCCTATTTATCGCCAGACAGCAGCATATGGTCATTTTGGCCGTACAGATGTTGATTTACCTTGGGAACGCACAGATAAAGCGGAGATTTTACGTAAGGAAGCCAATCTATAACCCATAAATAATTATTGTTCTGTACAGTTGATAAAAAACACATACTTTGATACTATGAGAAAGGGGACTCCGTGAGATCCCCTTCTTTTGCTTTAATGATAAGTAAAGTTTTTTCTGGTATTGTGAAGGTCACAATGAATGGTGGTAAAGATGCAACGTATAGCTCAAGTATTGGTAAATATTCCAACAAAAAGTATAAATAAAGCTTTTTCTTATATCATACCTGTACACTTAGATTTTATTGATATAGGCTGGCGAGTCATCGTACCTTTTGGCAATCGTAAATTAGAAGGTTTTATTATTGGTGTGACGGATGAAGAAGATGTAAGTCACTTTGACTTAAAACCGATTTTAGATAGATTAGATGATACGGTATGGTTTGATGATCATATGATGCAGACGGCTAGGTGGATTAGTGAGTATTATGTATGTAATTTAGTGGATGCTATGCGTTTATTTATTCCCGGAAAATCAGGTGTCAAGAGTGTTACGACCTATCGCATCGCTGATCATGTTGTTATAGAATCTATGACCGCTAGTTTGCTTAAAAAGTCATCAGAACATTCTCAGGTATTTATATATATACATAAACACCAACCTGTTATGATTGGAAAATTAGAAAAAGAATTTGGCCCAGGTGCACTAAAAGTAGTAAACTACTTAGCACGCAAGCAAATTATCACTGGTGAAGCAGTTGCGAAAAAAACAGCGATGCATCGATACAAGAATGTTGTACGCCTGTCAGTGACGCAGGAGATCGGACAGTCTTTGCTGGAAGGTTTTACGCGAAAACCAGCTCAGTGTCGATTGCTAACATATTTACTTACACATCGAGAACTGCCTTATGATGATTTTGCGCAGCATAATATCAGCTATGATGCTGTGAAAAAGTTAGTGCAGGCCGGTGTAGCCTCTATTGCAAAAGTGCAGAGCATACGGGATAGTTATGCAGATATTTGCGCGCCAGGAGCTCAGGTTTCGCTTACCGCAGATCAGCAACAAGTGTTAGGAGCCATTATCCCTACCATGCAGGCAAGGCAATATCACTCCTTTTTACTACATGGCATTACGGGTAGTGGTAAAACACAAGTGTATATTGAAGCCGTTGCAGTTGCGAGAGCAAATCAACGTCAGGCGATTGTTTTGGTACCAGAAATTGCCTTGACTAGTCAAATTGTTGCACGTTTTAAGGCACGGTTTTGTGATGATGTAGTGGTGATGCATAGTAAATTATCTACTGGTGAGCGGTATGATGCTTGGCAACGTTTACGCACGAAGCAAGCCGGGATTGTCATTGGAGCTCGCTCCGCCGTGTTTTCACCACTCCCTGATCTCGGAATTATTATAATGGATGAAGAACATGAGTTTACTTATAAGCAAGAAGAAGCACCTCGTTATCATACTCGTCAAGTCGCTTTAACGAGAGCGCGCCTTGCTGGCGGAATTGTGATCATGGGCAGTGCCACTCCATCGGTGGAAACGTATTATCAGGCACTACAGAGTGAACATACGCTGCTGACTATGGCAAAACGTATTGCGGGCGCTTTGTTGCCTGAGGTTACCGTTGTCGATATGCGTGAGGAATTGCGGCAAAAACGACGAAGTGTGATATCGTTACCACTACTGGAATTGTTAGCTGAAACGCTAGAGCGCAAAGAACAGGCGATTATTTTATTAAATCGGCGTGGATATGCGACATTTGTTATGTGTCGTGAATGTGGGCATATTATACGTTGTCAGCATTGTGATATTTCTCTTGTATATCATGCAGTAGGCAATCTACTGCGTTGTCATTACTGCCAAACTGTAGAAAAAACGCCTGATATTTGTCCGAAGTGTAGTAGTCGCTATATTCGTTTTTTTGGCACAGGCACACAAAAGTTAGAAGAAAACTTGGCAAAGTCATTCCCGGGAATACGTATTGTCCGAATGGATCAAGATACTACAGGTGGGAAAATGGCTTATGATCGCATTTTGGATGCGTTTGCCAAAGGGGAACATGATGTGTTATTAGGTACGCAAATGGTGGCAAAAGGTCATGATGTTAAGAATGTTACAGCAGTCGGAATTATTGCTGCGGATAGTATATTAAACTTGCCAGATTTTCGCGCTGCCGAACGTGTTTTTGCATTGCTTACGCAAGCGGCAGGGCGAGCTGGGCGAGGTGATAAGGCAGGAAAAGTCGTGGTACAGACTTATAATCCTGAGCATTATGCAGTAAAGGCGGGAGCCAATCATGATTATACTGCTTTTTATCAAGCCGAGATTGGTTTTAGAAAAGGGCTTTGCTATCCACCTTATGGACAGATTCTGAAACTGACAACGCAAGCGGATGAAGAGGGTAAGGCGCGTAGTCAAGCGGATAAAATTATTAAGAAATTAAAATCAATGTTGCAACATAATGATACTATTGAGGTGATTGGGCCATTTCCGGCACCCATTGCTAAAATCAAAGATGTCTTTCGTATGAATATCGTAATAAAAGCAGTCAATATTGCAGAGGTTAAGCCTTACTTAGTGGATATGGGATTAACCACCCGTCCGGATGTGATTATTGATGTAGATCCAATTAGTATCATGTAGCTATTTTCTTTTCATTAAAATATGGATTTTTCGATCGTTGTATGATAGAATTTGGCATGATTTATCAAAAAGTTGAGGGGGATCATAATGGCAGTTTTGGAGATCAAAAAAGCTGGGGATAAAGTATTAAAGGCAAAAGCTGAACCGGTAATAAAAATTGATAAAAAAATAAGAAAGCTCCTTGATGATATGGCAGAAACTATGGTTAAGGCAGATGGTGTAGGTTTGGCTGCTCCACAAGTCGGCGTCTCTCTTCGCGTGGTTGTTTTGGATGTTGGCGATGGATTAATTGAATTAATCAATCCAGTGATTACTATGAGTCAGGGTTCTAGCCTTGGCCTTGAAGGTTGCCTAAGCATTCCAGGCGTATATGGTGAGGTGGAACGCTTTACGGAAGTTACAGTAGAAGGACGGAATCGTTTTGGCAAAAAGATCAATATAGCAGGCACTGAATTGCTAGCAAGAGCATTGCAACATGAAATTGATCATCTGGAAGGTATATTATTTATTGAAAAAGCACAAACCATTCATAGGGAGTCCTGATGATGACAAAAAAACGAGTTGTATTTATGGGAACGCCGGATTTTGCCGTTTCCTGTTTAGATATGTTAGTTGCAGAGCAGTATGATGTTGTGGCAGTGGTTACCCAACCGGATCGTCCAAAAGGCCGGGGGCAAAAAATAACCCAACATCCGGTAAAGCAAGCAGCATTAGCTTATGGGCTACCTGTCTTGCAGCCTAATAAAGTAAAAGAAATCGAGTTTCAAGAGCAGCTAGCTTTACTGAAACCGGATCTTATTATTGTAGTAGCCTTTGGGCAATTGTTGCCGAAAGTTATTTTAGATTTACCACCACTGGGCTGTATTAATGTGCATGCTTCCTTATTACCATATTATCGCGGGGCTGCACCGATTCATTGGGCAGTGATAAACGGTGAAACGGTTACTGGTGTTACCACCATGTATATGGATGTGGGCATGGATACTGGCGATATGATTTTGAAGGATCAGGTAGCCATTGATGAAAATGAAACCTCCGGGATGTTACATGATAAACTGAAAGCAAGTGGTGCAAATCTTCTAAAAGAAACCATGAAGTTATTGATTGAAGGGAGAGCGCCACGTACTCCTCAAAATCATACGTTAGCAACCTATGCGTCAATGTTAAATCGAGAATTAGAAGCCATTGATTGGAAGCGATCTGCTGGACAGATTCATAACTTAGTGCGTGGACTGACTCCTTGGCCTAGTGCATATTGCTCCTATCAAGATAAAAATTTAAAAATTTGGCAGACTAAAGTATATCAAAGTGAGACGAGTACGACTACCCCAGGAAAGATTAGCAAAATAACAGCAGATGGTTTTGTTGTAGAAACAGGGCAAGGGGCACTAGAAATTTTAGAAGTGCAACCGGCCAGTAAACGCCATATGAGTGCGAAAGACTTTGTATGTGGATACGGTATACGTATGGGTGATATATTGAGATAGAGGTGAAAGGTATGATTGAGGTGATCGTTCGTCCACAGAAAAGACTATTTTTAATATTAATACTTGCAAGTTTATGTGTGGCCGCTCTTTCTACCTATGGTTTATGGATGGTAAGTTCACCGGGGCTTGCCAATATCAGTACGTACCTGCCAATCATTCTTGGTGTTTTATTGGCATTGTTTTTATTGGGTATTGGTATTGGGGTTGGTGGCATTATTTTAACTATTTTAGGCTTTTCTACCTTAGCGTTTTTTCAAGGTCCAGCTTGGTCGGCGATTCAACTCTTGTTTCCATTGGCGACTCGAATTGGAAAATGCTTTGATATCGAAAAAGAGCGAGTAGAACGATCTTTTATAGAAGTCAGTAATCATTTGATTCGGGCAAAAGCCATTAAAGTGAGTCCTGAACATTTACTCATTCTCACACCTCATTGTATTCAACATGATTCTTGCCAGTATAAAGTGACTCATGATATAGCCAATTGTCGTCAATGTGGTGGTTGCCAGGTTGGCGATTTGCTCACGATTTCGAGAAAGTATGGTGTTCATGTATCGATTTCTACCGGAGGGACATTAGCGCGCAAGGTCATTAAAACATTGCGCCCTCATGCAGTACTCGCCATTGCTTGTGAACGAGATTTGACTAGCGGTATTCAAGATGTTTTTCCGCTACCAGTCATTGGTGTTTTAAATGAACGACCGAATGGGCCCTGTTGCAATACACGTATTGATGTGCAGGAAGTAGAAAATGTGGTGAAAGATTTTCTTTACTAAAGGGACATTGGCGATAGATGGCAATCGATAAATTGAAATGAAGGTGAAAATTTGGATGCAAGAGAAGTAGCTCTTAAAATTATAAATGATGTAATTCATAACCATGCTTATGCGAATATTGCATTAGCTCGGGAAATTAATCGTCAAAAACTATCGGATCAGGATCGACGATTTATTACAGAACTCGTGTATGGAACCATTAAAGCAGGGGCAACGCTAGACTGGATTATCGGTCATTATATTAACAGGCCATTAGATAAAATTGCGCCTGTTATTTTAAACATTTTACGCATGGGCATGTATCAGATGTTTTTTCTATCTAAAATTCCTGTCTCGGCAGCTTGTAATCAAGCGGTTGAATTGACCAAAAAATATGGACATACTGGCACGGTTAAGTTTGTGAATGCCGTACTTCGCAATGCTGGTCGGTCTCCTGAAAAAATAGTATATCCAGATCGGCAAAAGCACACTGCTAAGTTTTTGGCATTAACCTATTTCCACCCAGAATGGTTAGTCAATCGATGGATAAAAAGATTGGGAGTAGAAGAGACCGAGGAGTTATGCCGCATTAATAATCTGACGCCTCCTTTATGTTTGCGGACAAATACGTTAAAAAATACGCGGGAAGAATTATTGATGATTCTTGAGAAGGAAGGGGTCAGCGCTGAACCTTCTAAATGGACTCCGGAAGGAATCGTCTGTCATAGTTACCCCTCTCTTAGTACGCTAAAATCATTGCGTGATGGGTTATTTCAAGTGCAGGATGAAAGTTCCATGCTAGTAGCGCATGTCCTTGATCCAAAGCCGGGCGAATTTATTATTGATACTTGCGCTGCGCCAGGTGGCAAGAGTACTCATATTGCTGCATTGATGCAAAATAAAGGCCGGATATTATCGGCTGATATTCATGACCATAAATTGACGATTACTCGTGAAAATGCTGAGCGGCTCGGTATTACGATGATCGAAACGAAGGTACTAGATGCGACTCAGATTGGTGATCAATATCCATCTCAGGCAGATCGCGTACTTGTAGATGCTCCTTGTTCTGGTCTTGGTGTATTAAGACGTAAGGCGGATTCTCGGTGGCGTAAGGAAGAATCCATGCTACGTGAATTACCCATACTACAACAGGAAATCTTACGTAGCGCTGCACAGTGCGTTAAAGTTGGCGGCATTTTGGTATATAGCACTTGTACAACGGAACCAGAAGAAAATCAGCAAGTGGTAGAAAAATTCTTACAGGATAGACCAAATTTTGTGCTAGAAAAAACCAGTAGTTTTATTCCAACTCCAGTGGATGATGCAAAGATGATTCAATTATGGCCTCATGTGGATCAGGTGGATGGCTTTTTTATTGCGCGAATGATACGGATGGGATAGGTGAATCGTTATGAAATTTGATATGTTTGGTATGTTTGTCGAAGAAATAGCCGCGGCGATTCAGCCCTATGGTCTGCCTAAATTTCGTGCTGCTCAAATTGCAAAATGGATGTATCAGCATGGTATCGATGATTTTGACAATATGACAAATCTCTCCAAAGCTCATAGAGAGCTACTAATGGAACATTTTGTGATTCATCAGGTAACAACCGAAGCGGCGCAACATTCTGCTGATGGTAAAACTAGTAAGTTCTTATTGAAATTTAATGATGGGATGGCTGTAGAAACGGTATTAATGCGCCATCCTTATGGGAATAGTGTATGTGTATCGACTCAGGTCGGCTGCGCGATGGGATGTGTATTTTGTGCTTCTACTCTCAATGGCGTTACGCGTAATCTAACTGGCGGTGAAATATTAGCGCAAGTATTGTATATCAACCAACTTTTACAGCTTGAGCAGCAGCATGTCAATAGTATTGTGATTATGGGAGCTGGTGAGCCTCTAGCAAATTATGAACAGGTTGTAAAGTTTATGCGTTTATGTCATGAAGACTACTGCCTGAATTTAAGTTATCGCAATATTACCTTATCGACATCTGGTTTAGTTCCTGAAATCGATAGACTAGCGGGTGAAGGACTACCGGTAACGTTATCCATTTCATTGCATGCACCAAATAATGAAATACGTTCACAATTAATGCCAATCAATAATCGCTATCCAATGGTAGAGGTAATGGCAGCTGCTACTCGTTATGCGCAGCAGACGGGCCGGCAGGTTACGTATGAATATATATTGATTGCAGATATGAATGATCAAGCGCATCATGCCAAGCAATTGGCTGGATTGATCAGAGGGCGACTGGCAAGTGTGAATCTGATTCCTGTAAATTCCGTCGTTGAGCGTGGATTATTACGACCTTCTAATAAACAGGTACAATTATTTGAACAAATCCTTAAGGAACGGAAAATAAATGTCACCGTACGTCGCGAGATGGGTGCTGATATATTGGCTGCCTGTGGGCAACTTAGACATACGGTACTAAAAGAATCAGCAGCAGTAGTCCATTCTGATGAAAAGAACTAGTGACTGAAGTTTCTGATATTATGATAAGAGACTTGGCGTAAGCCAAGTCTCTTATCATAA
Source organism: uncultured bacterium (assembly GCA_964292325.1). Taxonomy (GTDB): domain Bacteria; phylum Bacillota; class Negativicutes; order DSM-13327; family DSM-13327; genus CTSoil-075. The sequence goes on from CAXYVG010000081.1 coordinate 10,490, forward strand.
TATCAGAAGATATCCAGAAAAACGGTTACAAATTTGCCATGATACATTGAAAATCAGTTGCAATATTAGTGTCTCTTGAATAAGATATCATACCTACAGGATTTACTAATTAGTTTGTTTGAAAGGAGAATTTAAAATGTTTTTTGGTAATGGTAATGGTAATAGAAATGTATGGTTTCTCATTTTGATTATCAGCCTATACATTCTCTTATTTCCAGATTTTTTCGATACTAGTGATTGTAGCTGATACTAAATATCGCCTGTCAAAGCAAGGAAACGGTTTATTATAAGATCTCAATCATCAGTTTAAGGCTGGCCAAGTAGTGAAATACTGCATGGTCAGCCTTAATTTTATTTATGGTAAGAAATTGGGAATTTAAATAATGAAAAATCAAGGAAGATGATCTGGCGATGCAACGGCAAATATCCGCTAAAGGGCGAAAAGGGATGCGAAAACAGGCATAAATAATTATTGACATATGCCAAAAACAAGGTATAATAAAAATATAAATAGCATATGCTAAAAACGGGAGGTGATAGATATGCCAGGAAGAAATGGAATGGGTCCAACGGGGGGCGGATCGATGACTGGAAGAGGTATGGGATTTTGCACAGTTGGTAATGTAGAGAGAACTAGTGGTGGATTAGGCCGGGGGATGAATAAAGGTCTAAGGAATGGAATGGGATTTGGTTATGGGTGTAGGCGAGGGGGTAGAAATACCCTTGCTGGAACCAGCAATGGATTGACTGAAAAATAATTGCTGACAGAGCAAAAAAGAACTCTTTACAATTGGCTGGAAAGTAGCGAAAAACAATTGGAAAACCTATCATAGTTATAAGTAACAGGGGGATTTTCCCCTGTTATTTATGACGTTTAAATGAGGTGTACATATATGCCAAGACCTAGAAAATGGAAGAAAGTCTGTTGTCTGCCAGAAAGTAGCCTTTATGGACCGCTCAACAAACCAAACGTCGACAATGAATTTATTGCGATGACGGTTGAAGAGTATGAAACTATTCGTCTTATTGATCTTGACGGATTGACGCAGGAAAAGTGCGCTGAGAGGATGCACGTAGCACGTGCGACCGTTCAGAAGATTTATAATGATGCACGAGGCAAGCTTGCTGATTCTTTGGTTAATGGAAGTGTTCTCAAGATTGAAGGCGGAGACTACAAGCTTTACGACGAAAGTGAAAAACTGCATGGTTGCGGAAGATGCCGCAGACAAAGATGCGGACAAAAACAGATGCGAAGGGAAGAGGTTTTAACGGAAATAATATAATAGTTCGCTTTGAATGTCATGAGTTTGAACAAAAAACAAAAGGAAAGTGATAATATGGAGAAAAGTTCGGCAAATATGAAATCTTGCCTTCAACCCCTTCCCAAAGTGCTCGTATCCTGTCGAGGTTTAAACGGGGAGAACAATGTGCTCGCGGTAGCTTATTGCGGAAATTGCAGTTATAACCCGCCGATGGTAATGGTAGGTATTGTTCCGACTCGCTATTCTTATCAGATGATTAAAGAGTCTGGTTGCTTTGTGGTAAACCTTGTCGACAAAAGCTATCGGGAAACTTTTGCTTATTTGGGGAGCCATAGTAAACGCGACGAGGATAAATTGGTAGCCGCGAAAGTAAAACTTGCCGACGGTAAAAAAGTCAATGCACCGATTTTACCGGATTGCCCAGTCAATATCGAATGTACGATTGTTGATTCGATTATGACGGGATCGCATGAGATGTTTATCGGTAAAATTGAGTATGTTCACTCCGATGTAAAATTAGTGGATGCTGAAGGGAATATCAATTTTTCAAAAATTGATTTTCTGTAACAAGAAGGAAAATAATATTTTGAATAAAGAAGCTTGCAAGGATTGCTGGGCTAATTTGTTTTGTTCTGGAGGCTGCCACGCCAATGTCTATTTTCAAATGGCAGTGTTTTCGAGCCGAATCATATTGCCTGTACATTTCAAAAGAAGATAATTGAGTGTGCTATTATGATTCAACTTGTAAAAGCGGATAAGGGCATATGAATATATCTTGTTCTGATGCCTGTGAAAGAAGGTAATACTTAATGGAAGAACTAAAGTTTGTGTTCGGACCAGTTCCCTCCAGAAGACTTGGTGTTTCGCTGGGAATAAGCCCGATTCCGAAGAAAACGTGTAATTATTCTTGTATTTATTGTCAATTGGGAAGAACGGATTGCATGACGAATACACGACAGATGTTTTTTAAAGTTGAAGAAATTATAGATGAATTTGATAAAGCATTGAAATCCAGTTTGAAATTCGATGTTGTAACGATTGTGGGAGAAGGCGAGCCTACCCTGTATTCAGGGCTTGGCGAGCTTATTGTTGAAATTAAGAAGAGAACAAACAAACCAGTTGCTGTTATCACGAATGGAGCGCTTTTGTATGATTTGGATTTGCACCGGGAATTGGCTATGGCAGATATTGTGCTGCCTACGATGGATGCATATGATGAAGTCACTTTAAAAGCAATCAATCGGCCGTATGGTTTTCTTGGCTTTGGCATGGTATACACTGGGTTAGAGACTTTTTCAAAAGAGTATCAAGGGCAATTATGGCTTGAGCTCATGCTGATTGAAGGGATGAATGATGACGATGAATCGATGCGAAAGTACTCTGAATTATTACAAAAAATCAAGTATGATAGATTGTATATAAATACACCGGTACGGCCACCAGCGGAAAACTGTGTGAAAGCAGTGGGGCATGACAAAATGCAGCACGCAGTTGATTTATTGGGGGGCATTGCAATTGACTTGCTGGTTTCACAAGGCTTTCAAAGCGGGCTTGTCGATCATTATGATGCCATTATGAGCATTATCAAGCGGCACCCTATGAATCAGTTTGAAATTGAAAGTTTTTTAAGAGCGCGGAACTGTGGAACCATTGATGAAATTTTATGCAAATTAAAGAAAGATGATCGGGTGGAGGTATTAGATTACAAAGGTTATCGTACGTACCGGTTGAGATAGTGTGCAATTTTTAAAAAGGTGATCACGTACAAGGCGCACTTACTGTCTTAGGAAAGTTGCCAAATTAAAGAAGATTCTCGGCATTAGGAAGGAGTTGATTAGAATGGATGCAAGCGAGAGAGTGGCTGTGCTTTCCATTGCTATAAATCTTGTTATATTTGGAATAAAGTATTTGTCTGCGATTGCTTCTGGGAGCATTGCTCTAAGGGCGGAAGCATTTCATAGTTTTGCAGACTTTATTGCGGCTGTAACAGTGTTTGTAGGGGTGAAGCTTGCTAAGCGAAAAATAAAGTCTTTTCCATATGGTCTTTACAAAATAGAAAATCTAATGTCCGTGGTGATCTCTTTAGTAATTCTTTATTCAGGTTATGAGATTGTTTTAGAAGTGATTAATAAGAGTCAAGAGGGATTGAAAGATTCGTGGCTTGCCATAGCAAGCTTGCTAGTTTCTATAGCACTTACATTTTGGTTTTCTCGTTATGAAATGAAGATAGGGCAAGAAATCAATTCACCAATTCTTCTAGCTGATGCAAAACACATTCGTCTTGACGTATTGAGCAATGTCGTGGTTTTATTTGCGATTGTTTCAAGTATGATAGGCTATCACTTAGACAAAATAGCGGCGGTTATCATTGTTGGTTTTATTATAAAAACAGGTTTTCAAATATTAAAGGATGGGGTAAGGGTACTTTTAGACGCATCCTTGGATTATGAAACGCTTAGCAAAGTAGAAAAAATTATTATGGATACACCTCAAGTAGTTAGCGTGAAAACGTTAATCGGACGTAATTCCGGAAGATTTAAATTTATAGAAACCAGTATAGTGATTAAAACGCGTGACTTGAATAAAGCACATTTTGTTGCAGATGAGATAGAAGGGCGTATTAAAGAGCAGGTTAAAAATATTGACCAGATTCTTATACATTATGAACCAATACAGAAGGAGCAGATTGTCTATGCGCTACCATTAAACGAGGATCAATTTTCAATCAGCAGTCATTTTGGCGAAGCCTTATGTTTTATGTTTGTAACCTTTGATATAGGGAATAAAACAGCGAAAAAGATCGATGTCGTGGAGAATCCTTTCAGCAAAACTGAAAAGGGCAAAGGAATCTTGTCGGCTGAATTTATGGCAAAAAAGATGGTTGATTTCGTTTTGGTGAAAAACGGCTTTCATAGCAAGGGACCTTCTTATGTATTTTCAGATGCTAATATCGAAGTGATTGTGACAGATGAATCGACTCCAGAAAGTGCATTTGAAAAAAGAGGGTTAATGCTTTCCGATATTCCATTGAATAAGAGTGTTCTCACAAAGTAAGTTAAAAATAACTACTAATAACAACAGATCGTAAAATATCAAGCGACAATAGGAAGCAAAGGTATATGTAATACTCTTAAAAATTCGTAGAAACAGTGGGACAGATGCATTGTTTCTACGAATTTTTGTTTGCGACAATCTTGTTATACGTGCTACTTAATAGTTACAGTTTCAATTCATACATATATTTTGTTTTATGCAGTGCTAATGATATAATGATAGGGACTTAATTTTAGGGGGCGATCATCCATGTGTCGCATTAATCCAAAAGTAGATTTTGCATTTAAAAAATTATTTGGCAGTGCAGAAAATATTGATATATTAACAGATTTTGTGAACTCGGTGTTAGAAGAAGGTGCGAAAACAGCGGGTGAGGTCTTTTATCCCATCACAGAGCTCACACTCAAGAATCCGTATAACCTATCAGACTATGAAAAAGGTAAAATGACGATATTAGATATTAAGGCACAAGATAGTCGAGGAACTTGGTATGACATTGAGATGCAAATTGCAGAGCAAGGTTATTATGATAAAAGAGCCTTTTATTATTGGGCGAAGATGTATGTCGATCAATTAGAATCTGGAAAAGGTTTTATTGAACTACGCAAAACAGTAGGTATTCATTTATTAGATTTTGATTATTTAGAAGAAGCGAATTATCATAATGTCTATCGAATTTACAATGTGGGCAGTCATAAACCATTGTCCGATTTATTTGAACTACATTTCATTGAGATGCAGAAATTATCCAAACCATTAACAGAACTTCGTTCTAATCTAGATCGCTGGGTTACATTTTTAAATCGAGCGTATGAGTATGAAAAAAATAACATCCCTGCTGAACTGGCAGATGATGAGCAGATTAAAAAGGCCATTGAAAATTTAGATGTGATGCATTTAAGTGGCAAGGAACGAGAGTATTATGAAAATGATTTAAAGAAAATGTTAATTGATAAAGATACGTTACAGACTGCGGAATTAAAAGGCATGCAAAGAGGTGCGAAACAAAGAGAAATTGATATCGCTCTTAAAATGTTAGTCGCAGGTAGCCCTGTTGAATTCATTTCGCAAATAACTAGCTTATCACTAGATGAAGTTCGCAAATTGCAAGATTAAGGACTCTGTCAGGGGAACGGTACTTTTTTGGCACAATATAAATGGAGAAATATATAGAAACAGTGGGATAGGTGTACTGTTTCAAACAGTCTGAATGTGTGTGCGACAATCTCGTTATATGTGCTACCTAATAGTTACAGTTTCAACTCATACATATATTTTGTTTTATGCAGTGCTAATGATATAATGATAGTGACTTAATCTTAGGGGGCGATCTTCCATGTGCCGCATTAATCCAAAAGTAGATTTTGCATTCAAAAAATTATTTGGCAGTGCAGAAAATATTGATATATTAACAGATCTTGTGAACTCGGTGTTAGAAGAAGGTGCGAAAACAGCGGGTGAGGTATTTTATCCCATCACAGAGCTCACACTCAAGAATCCGTATAACCTATCAGACTATGAAAAAGGTAAAATGACGATATTAGATATTAAGGCACAAGATAGTCGAGGAACTTGGTATGACATTGAGATGCAAATTGCAGAGCAAGGTTATTATGATAAAAGAGCCTTTTATTATTGGGCGAAGATGTATGTCGATCAATTAGAATCTGGAAAAGGTTTTATTGAACTACGCAAAACAGTAGGTATTCATTTATTAGATTTTGGTAACTATTCAGTAGCTCTCTAAAATCTGTGGATAACTCAGGCCTTGAAGGCCTG
>CAXYVG010000082.1:0-16424 GCA_964292325.1 uncultured bacterium
TTACAGGGAACTAATCACTCACTTTTTACATAAAACATATAATAATATTGAAGTATTGAGAGAGGAGTGTTTAATTTGGTTTATAACAGAAATCCATATCCATGGCAGATTAACATGTCAATGTACGACCAAGATAATCTATATTCCGATTATAAAATGTGTCACTGCCCTTACTGTGAATATATTTACAGCAATTGTAATCAATTTCCTTGCCATTCTACTCCTGCCAGTCCTCCTATTAAACTAAAGGATTATGGGGCGAACCCATTTGTTATTAACATTGAAGAAGCCACAAAGCAAAACAATAATTTTCGTATCGCTTTATGGACAGGTAAATATTTGCAACTTACCCTAATGAGTATCGATGTGGGGGAAGATATAGGTTTAGAAATTCACCCATACCTTGACCAATTCATACGCATTGAAGAAGGTCAAGGACTTGTCAAAATGGGAGATAGCAAAGACTGCTTGAAATTCCAAGCAAATATCCGAGAAGATTATGCCTTTATTATACCTGCTGGTAAATGGCATAATCTAATTAACACAGGCGATAAACCAATTAAATTATATTCTATTTATGCTCCGCCTCAGCATCCATATAGTACAGTTCATAAAACTAAAGAAGATGCCGAAGAACACCACCATCGCTAATATCTAAAGAGATTTTAAAAAGGCTTAGGATCAGATTTCTATGATTGAAGAATCTGAAAACCTAGATGTACTTGAAAAGAAAAAATATAAAATGTATTACTATGACTACGATAGCTTTAATACCGATGTGGATTACGGATATCGCTTTGACGTATCCATGGATAGACTTTATCATAGTTATGAAATTTTGTACGAAGTGTTAAAAAATCCAATATTGCGAAAAGTAGCGGGGTTTGTAAATGAGTGCATAGCAGCCTGTCATTTAGTATATAGAAGATGTATGTTATCTGCCACTACATCTGCTGAAAGTACCGTCCCCCTGTCATCTCTAATCCGCCCTATTTATCAAAGTTAAATCTTTAAAAGACAATCTGCTGCTCGATTAATTATACGCTCTGTCATATCGATTGGCTCTTTACCGCAAGCCTCTCTAATATCGCGTAGCATCCAAATTGGCTCATTCGTTTTAGTGTCAATTAGTGTATAATCCATTCCAGCATTTGCGTAAGTATCATAGTGAGCCGGTGTTGTTACGATTCGCTCTATGGGTTCCGTAATCTTCTTTTTTCTATGTATCCATTGACCTTTTGAATTCTGAAAATCAACCTCTATTTCTTTTTCGACTTGTTCAGTATAAGTATAGGATGATTCTGCCACGAAGCGTTGCTCATAGCCGAAGGATGTTACTTTGATATTTAAAATAGCATCCGCTATGATTGGGGTAAAGCTATCTATTTGGGATTTATATCGGACTTGATCTTCAACCTCAAGCTGTCGCATGTTTTCCCCGGTTGCGTTACTTATTCGATCTTTTAACTGATTTAGCGTAATAAATTGAAAACTACTTTTTTGCCATCGTTTTTTATCTTGAAAAAATACATTCGAATAAAAAGTTTCCAACTTGCGAATATCGAATTGATCGAGTTGTGCTTTGGGGTCGGTAGACGTATGAATTAATACAGTTTTTATTCTCTGAAAATTAAAATCAGGATTTTTCCATTCATCTTTCCGTTCTTCTGCCTGACAATTTGCCATTGATAAAAATAGTACACACACAAACAATAAAAATCTACCTTTCAGTCTCATCTAATACCATCCCCTATTTTATAATAATGAATCTTTTTTACTTTTAATGAATATCCCTCTTTTTATTTACATTATAATTTAAAATTGTGACTAAATTATGACTAAATAGTTACTTTTAGTTTTGTTATTGAAAAACAAGCCATCTAATCACTTTTTTGCTGAAACTAAGAAAATAGTAAAAGAACGAGTTTCACCATCAGCTCCAGTTTTAGTTACTGTAGCTGCCGTCTTGTGCTTAATACCGCAAAAACCTATTTCTGTTAATAAATCGACTAATTTCTGACGCTCAAAACCAAAATGAAATATTCCCGTATTATCATCGTGAAACTGTCCATTATCAGAATCAAGATCCGCAATACATAACATTCCACCTGATGCAGTTACATCATATAGTTGTTCTAATAGCAACCTAATATCTTTTACATGATGAAAGGCCATGCTACTCATCACTAGTTGGTAACTTCCAGTTATCAGGTCACCATCTTCAACATTTAGGCACTTTCCCGAAACACAGTTCAGACCAAGTGCTGTAGCCTTATTCTCAAATATCTCAATCATTTTATGCGAACTATCAATACCAGTAACACTTCGGACATTAGGCTGTAGATAAAATGTCAGCAGCCCAGTGCCACACCCAAAATCTAAAACATTTTGCGTGCCATCAAGGTCCATTTCAGCAAAGATACTATTTGCAATATCTGAAGCGAGCTTGAGCCTGGTAGGGCTTTCATCCCATAGCGCCGCTTCTTTATCAAAATCCCGTCTTACTATACTCACTCTTATCACCTTCACTTATCTTCTTTTATAAAAACTTCATACAAATGGGCAATGTTTAAATAGAGATGTTATTTTAGTATAACATTCCATGCTTTTACACGAAATCCTTTGTCTTTCGTGTAAAAGCATGGAGTGTCGTGTAAAGATTCGGCACCACAGAGTGCATGATTGTCGTCGTATTTATAAATTTTATTATTGCAATGCATTAACATGTATGGCATGTGTAGTGCACCTCCTTGAATTTGGGTATAAAAAAAGCGCCCTGAAGGACGCAAACCTAATCCGTAAATCAAGCTCTAACTGAGATTTTAGAACCTAACCCCATCGATATTTCTCTATCTAATACGTCTTTAAAAGGTATTTGGGGGGTTCTATTTTCTAAATACCTATTTTGATTAGCTTCCTTTCTCGAGCGAGTCTTATAAATAGGTGCGATTGGAGAAACCATTGAATATCTTTTATAAGTAGGTTCAATCAGAGAAATCATTAATCCGCCCTCCTTTTATTCATTTATTTACATTTATTCAATAAATGTAAATAAATTCCTTTTAGCAAATTCACACAAATAGCGACATAAAAAATCGCCTACAATTTTGTAAGCGGCTCGTAATTCGTATTTATTTAATAAAAAGAGAAGGCGGGCATTTTCCCTTATGTCAAAAATATAAAATATAAGACTGAATACCGTTACTTTTTCTAACGATTAACTCTATTCGTTTTGAGAAAGAAAATCAAACAGAAGTAAAAAATGAAGCATTAAATGATGCAGTCAAAAATGCCTTGACGAAAGCTGATGTTATTGCCAACGCCTTGGGCAAACACATTTATGCTGTGAAAGTCGTCAATGAATCAGGTGCCTCTTATAATCCAGTTATAATGGAAAGTCGCGCTTATAAAACAGCAGCCATGGATGCAGGTGCACCAACCATTACTGCTGGTAAAATAACTGTAGACTCTACGGTTCAGGTAACGGTAGAATTGAAATAATAATTTAGGCTATCATAATCAACTAAACGATACAGAGTTGCATTACGTTCGTCAAGCAATTGTCTACTATTACTTAATTCGCCCCAGCCTTTTTTGTTTTCCTCTTTACGAGGAATATAAAGATATTCGCCGTCAATATGTTGTTGTATTGTCATAATCAAATCATCTGGCAATACACAGATTGCATTTTTATAGCCCATTGTGCGCCTCCTATTTAAAAATGCAATGACTTTTTAGGACATTTATCCACACAACGATTACATTTCAGACAATCACTGTGAGAAAATCCTTCATCACTTCCTTTAGCAGAATGTGGTGTCAATTGCAATGGACAGGCTTTTGTGCAAAGATTGCAGCTCACGCATGATTCTTCAACCTTTAGCGGCATTGGTTTTTTTCTTTTTGCAATCCAGCTTGCTAAAGTCCCCATCGGACAGATTGCACACCAAGTCCGTTGATTATAGATGACTCCTAATATAATTCCAACAATTGTAGTAATAAAGATGATCCGAATCAGTACCATGCCCATGGCCGACCAATTACCCCAAGCATAAAACATTTGCCAAGAGAAAACTGTCATTATAAATATCACCATAAACAAACGAAGTGCAGGATGAAAGAAAAATCTCGGAATTGGTTTATTAGGGGATATTTTAGCGATAATGTGATCATAGAAACTCCCTCTAGGACAGTAATTACCACACCAAAATCGACCTTTATAGACTGAAAATACAACAGGCGCTAACATACAAGTCAATGCAATAATACCGATTGCCGGATAAAATAGCCCAATAGCAAAAAAAAGTAATAAAAGCCAAAATAAATAGGGCTGAAATCTGTTTTTCATAAAAAAAATCCTCCTGTTACTACGCAAGGCAATATCTGTTGATCTCTATAATTTTAGTTACTTATCACTATAGATTCCATTGTAATTGATTCGTGTAATAAAAGTAGATCTGTAACATAACAACACTAGTATTGCGAAAAAACATAAAAATAATACTGATCGTTATGATAGCCATTATTTTACATGTAAAGAAGACTTAGAATCAGCCCTTTGGCCCGCTGCGGTAGCGCGATCAAAGGGCTGATTTTATTGGCTTTATAAAGTTTTCTCTGTCACAAGGTCATTTGAAACAATCAGACACCTACAACCCTTTACGCACTTCAACTGAAGGGCCGGGTACAACCGGCTCACCAGCCGGCCGCTGGGAATATTGCAATGCCTTGGTCGGACAAACGGTCAGACAAGCGGCACAGGAGTAGCAATCAGCTTTGGTTTTATCACCGTCCAGCAAATGGTTGGTATGGCCGGTAGGGCAAACGCGGCGGCAAGCACCACATTGAATGCAGTTGGTTTGGTTCCAGCGAACGCGAAACCAGGAAAAGCGTTCCGCCAGCCAGCCTGTCAGCCCGAAAGGGCAGCCCAGCGTACACCAGGGCCGGTAAAAAAATAGAGATATAATCAGCAATACTGCAATAAACACCGCGCTCACTGTTGTCAGATGGGATGGTTCAAACACCTTAAAGGGATCAATCGGCCCGATGAAATCAAAGGGCATAGCAAGAGCAGCAATAGTGAAAGCAACAAATACTATGATCCGAATGCTGTTAGTCACAGCAAAGGGCAGCCGAATTTTTTTCTTCACAGGCGATACTTGATACAACCAATCCTGCAGCGTACCAAGCTGACAACCCCAGCCGCAAATCAGCTTATTGCCAACAATGACCAACAAGGTGAATACCGCGAAAGCGACTAGCCGAGGTGGGAAAATGGTCCGCTCCGCCCCATAAAGTACAATGGCATCTTTGACTGTTCCCATGGGTGAAGGGTCACTGCCCAATAGGATACCAAATACAGTAAAGCTTCCTGCCAGCAGCCATGTCCGTCGTTTGTGTGTTACCCAGTTCTTTTTCAAGAGCAAGATCGCCCCAATGGCTACTGTCCACCACAGGGCAAATTTCAGCAAGATTAACTTCCAGTTCTTGCTCTTTTCCTCTGTTGATAGTACGAGAAGTTTACGGATGGCCTCATGCCCCTGATCGTTGGAAATATTCAAGGTTTGTAGTGTGGACCCGCGAGTTGCGGGCGTATCGGCTATGATAAGCTGTTTGAGTAAAGCCGCCGCCTCCAAATTATTTTCCTGCGCCAGTCGTTCCACTGTCCAGTCCGGCTGCAAAACAGGTTGAGGTGTTTCTTTGGCAGCCAGCGCCGTCAGACTGCTCGATAATAATAACATTCCTGTCATCACTAAGATTAATAACCGCTTCATAATATCCACACTCCTTTCATCAGCTACTAGCTGGTTATATTATATAATTACATCATTATTACCGTTTTCATATTCTCTTTCTTTCGGCAAATTAAAGATAAAATTGCTTCCCTCTCCGATCTTGCTCTCTACCCAAATCCTCCCACCGTGGGCTTCGATAAAACTTTTGGCAATGGCAAGACCTAAGCCGCTGCCGCCACTGCTACGGTTCCTAGACTTTTCGACGCGATAAAAACGGTCAAAAAGAAATTGTAGATGTTCTTCTGCAATGCCTGGGCCATTATCACAAATTTCCACCTGTACGTAGCCAGATAGATCTTTCACAATGATTTGGATTCTACCTTGCTCGGTGTAACGAATAGCATTACTAATAAGATTGTATAATACTTGACCAATACGATACCGGTCAAGCAGTACATGTACGGGCTCTGTCGATTGAACAAAAATTTCAATATTTTTCTTTACTGCTTCTTGGCTGAGTTCCTGTACTACTGTCCTCACAACTTGCGCTAAATCTTCAATACTAAAGTCAAATTTCATTTCACCCGCATCAGCATGGGAGAGGCTTTGCAGATCATCAACTAACCTTGAAATTCTGAGACTTTCTTCATGCAGTGATGCAAAAACTTCGGGGGAGGGTTTAATTACATCCTCTTGTAACAATTCAAGGTTACCACGCAATATCGACAGCGGCGTCCTAAGTTCATGAGCAACGTCTGCTATAAGATTTTTGCGAAGAAGTTCATTATGCTCTAGGCTTTCAGCCATTTTATTAAAAGCTCCGCCCACCTCGCCTATTTCATCCTTGGTGTAGATTGGAACGCGATGAGACAGCTCTCGGCCAGCAATTTTTCGTGCAGCTTCAGAAAGTACTACTAATGGTTTACTTATTCTCCTAGACAAGTATATTCCTACAGCTAACGCCAATATAGTTGCTAACATAGCCGCTTTCATATTTGCTATTCGAATGGATGCAATGAAGTTTTCTTCCAGTTTTCCTTTACTCGTAGAGGCAATTAATACACCTACTTTTTCGCCATTAACGAAAATTGGAATGGAGTCGGTATCACTTTGCTCTACATAATATTGGCCGAGATCTTGCCCGAGACTATCTGACACGATTTTTCCATTTCTATCGGTAACGATAATCCGATCAGCGAACTGCTGCCTCATGCCCAGACCGCCTTGTCCACGTCCGCGACCTGCGCCTGGCATAAATATAGTATCTATCCCTTCCCAGCCGTTTTTCTGGTAGTAGTCACGTGCAACACGCGCCATCTCTTCGAGCCGCATTGATACATTATATTGAAAGTAAGTATTAAAAGCCTTACTTATTGCTGTCGAGGAAAACGTAGTCGCAATGAACATTGCTGTCGCAACTACTAACACTAGCAGCAGCATAATCTTAAAGCCAATGCGCACGTCAGCTGCCTCCCAACGTAAATTTGTACCCAACACCATAAATAGTGTGTATATGCTCTGGTTCAGTAGGATTGTGTTCAATTTTCTTGCGTAAATTACTCATATGGGTATCGAGGCTTCGCTCATATCCTTCGTAAGCTTCCCCTAGCGCTCTGTCCATCAATTGCAGACGACTGAAAACTTGCCCTGGATGATGAACTAGAAAATCAAGTATTTTAAATTCTGTTGGAGTAAGGTTAGTTATGAGCACGCCTTTTACCCATACAGAACGGCTTTTCGTATCTAGTTTTATGGTACCCACCGTTTCAGATCCATGAGTTTTAAGGTCATTACCATATAAGCGCCGAAGAGGGATTTTTATCCGAGCAGACAGTTCTCGTAAACTAAAAGGTTTTGTAATATAATCATCTGCCCCAAGCTCTAAGCCAACTAATTTGTCTAACTCATCAGCCTTAGCCGTGAGCATTATTACTGGAACCAAACTTGTTTTTCGTATTTCCTTCAAAATATCAAGGCCGCTAACATCAGGCATCATCCAATCTAATACCACCAGGTCTGGGCTATCAAATTCAAATCGTTGCAAGGCATCTACGCCGTTCAATGCCGTTACGACATCATAGCCTTCTTTCACTAAGTATACAGTAATCATATCAACCAATTTGGGTTCGTCATCAACAACAAGAATTCTTTTTTGCATTAAAACACCGCCTTATAACTCACAGAATAAAGGAAGGCCGGATAAGTCCGGCCTCGCCTTTATTGATTATTGGCACGATAACCTTGACCGTTACCTTTATATTTTCCATAGCCCATTCTCTTATTTCTATTATTTCCGTCACAATTAGGTCCAACATCTGTTCTATTCATATTTTCTCTAATACGTTCCTTCATAACCGACTCATGGGCGGCTGCTGTCTCGGCGCTCACCTGTCCGCTAGCAACCATTTGATCAAATTGGACTTTACGCTGATTAAGAATAAAGTTGTATAGCTCATCTTCACTTTTACCTTGTTCTTTAGCTATCTGTACGATTGACTTACCAGCCTGTCTGCTAGCAATAACCTGACTTCTGTCCATTCCTAAAAAAGTGGCGATTGTATCTCTCATATTGCCATTAGTTCTACCCAGATGCATCCCCATACCCATACCCATACCCCTACCCTGGTAATTTTGTTCTATAACCTGAGTATTATCAGCAGCTGAAACATTAGGTACAGTCCCTGCAAATACGGCAAAAGTCAAAACCGCACCAGTCAACGCCCCAATAATCTTATTCGTCTTTTTCATTTTGTATCCTCCTTTTTTCAGCTCCTCGAGAGCTTCTATATTTATAATAACAATAAAAATTCAATATCTAGCGGAGAGAATGTCAAGAAATTGTTAAGATTCTAGGGATGGTACTGATCAGGATATTCTGGCACAATTTTTCCCGACGCACTCCAGTATTTCTTGTCATAATGTGGAACCCACCCACACTTAATTACATATTGTTTATAGAATAAATCGCCAAGGTCAATCATGGTCGAATGTGAAAAAACAATATGGTACTCCTCATAGCTAATCTTCTCTTGTGCCAAAGCCTCAATGATATCATTGCCATCATATGGGAAAAGTCATTTTTCAATAAAACCCTTCTAACTTCGTGTAAAATTATGAGTTTCAGATAAAAGTGCAACACCCCAACAGAAAAATCGCTCAAACCAAAGTCTGAGCGAACATAATGTGCGACACATTCCTAAGTGAAAAGCTTAGGCATTGGCACTAATGCCAAGAGAACTGACATCTCGGTGAATCGAATGATGGGGTAACGCCTCGAAGGGTTCACTTTAAGAGTCTGATATGCATGGATATCTCGCGTGCGGTGTAAAAGGCGAAGATTATATCAAAGCTTTACCTATCGACAATAAACTTCTGATTATCTAGAGCGTTTGCTTTGCAGATGTCACTGTTACTTCCACAACAGCGCGAGCCCAATCGAATTTTTTCTTCATACGGTCAAAGTCCTCGCCAGATTTTACTACTTATCTTTCTTGCTTGCCTACCCATAATATCACCTCTAGTATGAGTATGGCATATTTTTCTATATATTATGTGCCAAAAAAGTACCGTCCCCCTGTCATCCTCTACAAGGGACAGGGTTGTTGATACATAAGAATGTCAACGTCCCCGTCCCTCTGACAGACAACCGTAAAACCCTTTGCCACGAAAACTTCCGATTGACCCCTTAACGAATCGCGCTTTGTTTCAACCTCAATCCACCGAGACATCAATAGAAAACTCTTTTGTCCCGTCATCTACGGAGAGTGTTCCGGAAATCGTCGCCTTTCCAACTGCAACCGCCTTCACCATGCCTTTCTCATCGACGGAGACCACCGAAGGGGCGGAAGACTTCGCGGTCAGCGTATAGGGCAGCTCCCAGGGTAGTACCGCAATGAGCGGACTTGATGAACCCATCGATAATGCCGTGCCGCTCTCTAGTTCCACCGAAGCCAGTGGTTTATACGACCTCTCGGAGCTTACCCCGTCTTCCTCGGAACCTTCCGGTGCTTCCCAGCGGATTGTTTCTGCCTCCAGCATCGGTTGGGCGGAGCCAAAAATCAGCACCGGCGTGATATCATCGTCTGCACGGTAAACAGCGCTAAGATCCTTAGCGACCAGGAATTGTGCCAGCACCTTGCCCGTGTCATCAAAGGTCGCCTGTACTGGATAGAACCAGTCTGAGACCAGCGATTCAGGGTACTGAATGGTGTAGACGCCCACGTTGCTGTTCAGGCTTGTTGCCGCTGTGGACAGATGGTTAATGATCGAAGTCGCAGAGGTCTCAGAAACCTCCATACCCGCATTCGTAAAGATATACACGCCGTCGGGGGAGATGTCCGTCTCACCCGTGTGGGTGACGTTCACCTGCTTCCCATCCTCCGACAGAACAAAGTTGATAGACAGGGGTTTCTCAGCGTCCGAGTCCGATTCATAGCGGCCCACGCCGTTATCGTCCACCAGCATCACAGCGGGAATCACCACCGTCTTCGTCGCGACCTCTGACTCACTGCCCTCCATCAGCCTAAACTCGAACATCACGCAGCTATTGGAGAGATACTTCATCTGCAGAACGCCGTTTTTATACTGGCTGGAATCCTGGCGGGTAAAACTACCGAATACCTCCTTCCAAATCTCCGAAGGGACCCCTGAGGTAGACTGTGACGACTGTCCACAACCCACACAACATAGGAGAATAGGCAATAGAAGCCCGAAAATTCTTACTAATTTCTTCATCTGTTCTCTCCTCCTAAATAATCAGATTATAGGTCTTTTGAATGATTTTGTTACTGCCCGTATAAAAAACCTCAACGTGATATTGGCCTGATTTGCATTTATACTTTGAACCGACGTTCGCCCATCCATCCCAGGAAAACCATCCAACCTCGTTGTGAGTTTTTCTCGCTGGTCCGGTGGCTGAATAAACAACTTCCCCATCGCTGTTTTGGATTTTCATGGTCAGTTTTTTCCCCTTGATACCCTTACATTGGATATTGAACCTCTGCCGTTCCACGCCCTTTGAGTCTCTGATCTTTTCAAAGGATTTGAAGGAAATCGCGGAGGAGGACTTATGTGTAATCTTATAGTTCCAACTCCATTCCAATTGACGTCCCCCATAAGCACGCGTGGTGGTAGCGATCAGAATAAAGGTATACTTACCACTGGGAAGACTGGAATAATTGGCTCCGAAACTACGTTTTTTACTTACTCCGGCCTTGTAGGTATCAGGATCCCATTTAAATATAGTCTTTCCCGACGAGTTGACCACCTTGCCGCTGAAAATCATCCCCTGACCACCGCTCAGTCCGTAGTATGAGTCCTTAGTCTTATTGGTAGTATTTGCTAAGTTAAAACTCATGTAAAACTTGCCGTCTTTCACAAAGCTCTTATTTTTGCTCACAGTTACAAAGTTTGTAGGAGCAGGTGAGGCCATTGCTGGTATGCACAAAGACATAGTCAGAGAAAGTGCCACGATTAGAGATATAGAGAACATCAATATTCTTTTATGAAACGTTTTCATCAAATTCCTCCATTTATTATGTTATTGCCCAATATCCGGTCAAACAGATCCTTTCATTTTTGATGTACCACCTCCCCTGACATCCCCATAGGCAAACTAGAACGTACTCTACCCATATCAGCCCTCTGTTCTGATTTCATTAGTCAACACCGCCCAGCAACAGCATGGCAGATGCCAGATAAAACGCCGACAGCGCCGCCATCAGGCAGAAGGTAACGCAGGCTACCACGGCTGCACCTATTTGCCTATTTGCCTTTTTTTTCTTGCCGATGATCCAAAAACTGAAAGATGCGCCGCCCAGTCCCAATAGAAAAAGAATTGCTGCCATCCCTATCAACATCATCTCCGCCTCCTGCTTATGTATTTATTTTTCCTACTAGAATATGAATTATGGCAGCTGGTCATGTTCCCTTGATCGTTGAGCGTAGTGGCGATTTCCCTACAGCCAACGGCTCGTAGTATTATTGATAATATCCAGGACGTATATTTTACCATCGTCGGTTACGGCGTAATGTTCTTCCGCCGTAAACTTTTCCGCCGTATTTTTGCCAAAGCAAAAGGTCCAGCAATGTTGTCCCTCTAGATTGCCTTCGCCATTAGCGACAAGGGCTGTTCCTTCCATTATAGGGTCGGTCAGCGCGGCGCTCAGCAAATCCATAGCCTTTTTTTTCGTCATGCCTGCGTCTGCATCAATTCCGGCCACGCTTTCGATGAAAACAGCGCCCGCTTTCAGTGAATCATACCATCGGGCCGCTTCCTCGGAGTTGCTACATAGAATGGCTACATTGACAATCCAGTCTGTATCCACCACCCAATAACTGGCGCTGTGGGTTACCATCCCGGTTTCCTGATCCAGGCCTTCGCTTTTTCCGATGACCACATTCCCTTCCAGTTCTTGTGATTCTTCAGCCATGACACGATCGATAAATGCAGCAGTATCTTCCCCGTAGGTGTTGGGGGTGACCCAATACAGCAGCGCTGAGCCGCCCTGTTGGGCTGCAAAGCGAAGGGTTCCGCTTTTATCCATTACTCCCTTGGCTGAGAATACATTGGGATAGGAGAGAAGAAGTTGGTGTTTCTCGTCTCTGTAAGTAAAGTCAGCTGCCCCATCGCCCATGTTACCCCCATGAGCACAAAAGAACGTACTTCCCTCGTAGGACTGTTCCACCGGCAGTTCCTTAAGACAGGGCATATCCTCCAGGACAAGCGGCTTGCCGCCCTCCATGGAGTAATAGACCGTGCGAACCTTAAAGTTCTTCTTGATGGTTCGCGCCAGACTGTCCAGCATAAACCAGTTGAGACTTGTATCGTCATAAAAATGGAATCCCACTTTCTGTTCTCGTTCGCCCAGCCCGGCCACCAGGGTGGAGTTCGCCGCCCAGTCCACGGTCGCACTGTCCCCGGAAATCTTTGCGCCGTTCAGCGCAAAGTCCAGCCCCGACCATTCGGAAAGCCCCTTTGCCAGCACCTCCACCGTCAGAGCGCCCAAAACCACCTGTTCCTTGCTCTGTATCAAACCTTGGCTTTCAGCATCTACAGAACCGGCAGAAAAATCGGCGTAAAGGTTGATCTTTGTTTCCACAGCCAGTGTACTGGAAACGTTGTCAGAGGATGTCTTCGTCATTCCCTGGCAGATACCGCAAAGCACTCCGGTGAGTATGAGCACCACTGCAGTTGCGAATAAAGTATTTTTTTTCATATCAATTCCTCCATTGCTCGTGTTCCATCATTAGGACCAGCTCATAGATCAGCTTTTAGAAAAAACAAAAAAACGCCACACTATCAGTGTACGACGTCTTTTCAGCGTAAAGATATCCCCCATCGGGTATTTATTTTTTAAATTTTTCCTGCATCATTCAATTCCTGAAGCTGTACGCGAGAACGCGTGCCCAGCTTTCGAAAGATGCTTTTCATGGTTGTCTTGACTGTTTCCTGTGAGACAAGTAGCCGGGAAGCGATGTCCCGGTTAGTCAGCCCTCCGCCAGCCAGCCGCGCGACCTCTCGCTCCCGTAGCGTCAACTGGACCAGCCGGGTGGCTTTTCGGATTTTCTCCACCCCCAGCCTGTGCCGCATGCACAGAGCAGGCAGCCCGATCATGCCGGATTGCCTCTCCCGTGACTTTAGCAAGGGGGCAAGGGCCTCGCCGTATTCGGCAAAGGGAAGATGAATGCCGTCTGGCAGGGCAAGGGAAAGGGCGCGATCCAGTGCCGCTTCTGCCGCCTCCTTTTGCCCCAAACGGTGGTGGGCAATGGTAATGAACAGATGAAAATAGATCTGCGGCAGTACAAAATGATGTTGCTCTGCCACCGAAAGCGCTCCCTGAACGATTCCCAGCAGCTTTGCATCCTGTCCTTGCATCAGCAGCCAGCGCAGATACGTGAGCACGCCGAACGGAACCGCCACGTTGTACAAAATACCGGTGATGCGATTCAAATCCGTGAGCCATTCGGATACGACGCTCTCGTCGGTTAGTACGGTGACAAAAGAAAGCACCAATTCGGCCATTCTTTTTCCCGCCGATTCAGCGCAGGTTTTGGTCCGTCCCAGAATACTTCGCCGCACGTTCTCAAAGTTTGCCACATCTCCTCGTAGCAGGGAAATCCGCAGCAGGGTCATTTCGGCGACAAAGCAGATGCTATCCTGTTGCTGGGCGTCCGCAAGGTAAATGGCTTTATAACACAGAGCTTCGGCGGCAATATCCTCTCCACGCATCAAAAGCGCCTCCGCCCGCATGGCACAGTCGGCCCCGGTTCCGTGTCCCTCCGTCAGGCGGATATAGTAGGGCAGATATTCGTCCATGCAGGCAAGCTCCCGATCCAGTGCCCCGCTCTCCCTCCAGAACATATATAGTACGGAGGGCTGGCCGAAAGTCCAGGAGTCGTTCCAGTCGGCACGATTGGAAAAGGGACCGCCCAGCACCTCCCAGGCCCTGCGGTGCAGAGCGCTCATTTTCTCAATGTCGTTAAACTCAGCGAAGGATTGCAGCAGGGCAAGCTGCCCGGTCAGTATCCGGGTATCCTCCTCATGGAATCCGTTCTGCTCCGACCGGGAAATCATCCCCTCTATCAGCGAACAGCCTTTCTCGAACGCCGCATAGCTACCTGTGCGAAATAGCTCGAACGTAATCATAGACAACGTATGAGGATGGCGGACGAGTATTTCCCTATCACATTCCCTTAACACTCGCTCTAACACCTCCGCACTGCTGGCCTTCGGATACAGAGAGAAATCCGCGGCTTTAAGCGGCAGAGAAAGCAGAGTTTCCAGCTCACCGGCCTCCAGATAAGTACACAGGGCGAAATAACGCTCGCCCACCACCGCATAAGCGTCGGCAGCGAGCTTTTGCATCCCGCGTATTTTCCCGTGGGGCAGCCCCTTGAGTTCCTGTCTCAAAAAGCTTTTCAGCAAACTGTGCAGCGTATAGGCGCCGCTGTCCCGTTCATAGCGGAGGAAGGAACCGCTGCCCAACAGCCGGGCTATGCCAGCCGGGAGCGTGTCCTTCCCCAGCAAGATATACGCCTGCCCCACCGTAAAGCATTCCAGTAGAGAAACCGTAATGAGGAAGCGCTGCTCCTCCGGCTCCAGGCGATTCCAGATGACAGCGCGAATTAGGGTGTCCATACTGTCGCTCGCTTCGAAATCTCCCTCTCTCAGGTAGCGGATCAACTGGAGGTTCAGGGCAGCGGCCCATCCCTCAGACAGCATCTGAAGCCTGTGAAGTTCATCCCGAGACAGTGCAATCCCATTGGCGCGAAAATAGGCGTCTGTATCCTCTTTTTGGAAAAAGAAGGCGTCATTTTGAATAAGAACAGCCTGATCCGCCGGTATTCCGGAGATATCCATTGAATCGATGGATTGGGTAATGACCACAAAATGTAGCCGTGAACACCCGTGGCAGGAGAGGGCGTAGAGAATCCGTTCGGGCAATTTACTTTGTATGTATTGAAAATTGTCAAGGATGAACCACACGTCCTTATCGACGTCGCACCCGCTCATGATCTCCACGATCTCCACGAGATTTTCCTGCATTGGATATTCCAGCGCATCCAATTGTTTCGCCGCGCTCCTGTCAATATGAGAGAAGGTTTTGCAAATTCCGTTCCATGCCTTGCGAACCAGTTCTCCCATACAGGTGTAACAGTAAACCTGACGTGCGGCCGATTGGCGGAGATATTCACTGATGGCCGTGGTTTTTCCAAAACCAGAGGGCGCCTGCAGAATGATGAGCGGATAGCTGTCGATGGTTGCGAGCCGTTTTTGCAACGCGGCCGGGATATATACAGCTGGTTTGAGGCTTTGGATTTTATTCGATGGCATAATTCCCCTCCCTTCGAGTGGTTAGAGTATTTTCATAAACTCTAAAGCCTTGAATTTCCTACCCTCCCAAGAGGGCTTTTATTATGGTTCTGGTGCAAAATTTTCACGAGGTCAAAATCATCCTATATTTCACCCAAATATCAAACTGCTATACCCATAATTTTATTGAAGAACTCAACCTCAGATAAGACACATTGAATTTCTTCAACCTGCCCCTTTTTAATCATATGCATGGTTTCAATTCCGCAAATTGTTTTCTCAGCAGTTTCAAAACTATCAAATCCAAGCATTGGCTTGATCTTTCTTTTAATAAATCTATGGTCTTGCTCAATTATATTATTCAGACATTTTATTCTCCGAAGCGTTGTTTTAACTGAAAGAGTTGCACTATAAATCATTTCATAAATAGCAATTTCGGTTGTAGCGTACTTATCAGTTGTGATAACTCTTGCTTGCTGATTATATGTAGCTTTTAATGCTTTTCTACTTAATTTTTTTGCACTAGAACCTCATTAAGGGGCTAAATAGGTTTCATAACCTTAATCACCAACTTTTCCGATATTTATACTTTATAAATTCCATACTTTTATACAAATCCCTCCAATTTCTGCGTATTTATTTATCATAGATAAAAATATCGTCCTAAAAATAATAATGTTCACCTAAACCAAAGTCTAGGTGAACATTATGCGCCATTTAGCAGGCGGTTGATAGTTTTTAGACACAAGAAAAACCATTACTGTTAGGATCGCAAAAACAACATTTAGGATTTAACTTAGCCTGAATTATTCACGTAAACTTCAGAAGCCACCGAGATACCTGTAAATTCAAGCTTGGCAGAGTTTATCATTTCT
>CAXYVG010000083.1:0-15653 GCA_964292325.1 uncultured bacterium
GTTAAGTTTTGCTTATTATATATCGATAATATAGGTAATAAGTCCTATTAAAACCAAGGAAGGTGATTAATATGATTTTAAAAGTAGCACTTGTACAACCTGTTTACGATTACCATAAGCAAGATCTTTATAAATCCAAGGAAGGGTTTAACAAGAAGAAATCAACTTCATTCGCTAGCGTCCTTGAAAATACAATTAAATGTCAATGTGCTGATAAATAATCAATACGGCAAGCAATTTTTGATTTGATTAAATAATAGGTATTTACAGATAATGGTTATTGGAATATGATATGCTCCTAAACAAAAACTATCTAAAAAAATAAAAAACAGCGGGACAGGTGTGACGTTTCTTCAACGTCACACCTGTCTCGCTGTTTTTCTTGGTCGTCAGAGGTAACATCAAATTCCTTCCAATACTCGATCTTATATCTAAATGGGCAACGGATAATAAACAAAGAAAGTTCCATAACGGATTCCATTCTATTCACCTTCTAGAATGAGTTTATATTATTACAAGATGAGTATGTTCTGGAACGCATTATTTTTGTATATTGCGAGGAATATCATGGAATGTTTTAATCGGATAAAATAAATTATAATTTATGGATATAATAACATGTATAGCTAGGAATAACGAAAAGGTCGTTTTTAAAATAATAAACATAATAGGTGAAATTGATGGCTAATGATAAATCGGCGTTACTAAAAATCACCGTAATTTTTTTGGTGATTCAACTTATACTCATGTTTGAGTTATCTAGACAAGGCCAATATAGCTATACTCGGAGCGTTATGGCAACAACATGCTTTTGGGCTATATATGCATTTTTAGAGGCTAGATACAGATTCTATATGAATACCTACGTTAGAGTCATGATAATCCTTACCCTTATACTTGATGGCTTCTTTGGTAACTATTTAGACCTTTATACAACATCCGCGATATTTGATAAAATCTTGCATGTATTTGGCACCTATGCATTTTCCTTATTTGCATATATTTTAGTTGTTCAATTACTTAAACAGCCCGTTAATTCATCAGTCACATTTATATTGGTTGTATCCCTGGGAGTTAGCCTTGGAGCATTTTATGAGATTCTAGAATTTCTTACTGATGTCTTTTCACATCCAATACCAGTAAGCCAGCCTAGTTTACTAGATACGGATCTAGACTTGATGGGGGATGTTATCGGAGCGGTTTTCGCTGCAATTCATGCGATCTCTAGAAAATTTATTGATCGCAATTTCTGATTATTATATCTAATGTACGCATCTGATTTTATTCCCTAAGTGTGTTATATCAATAGGTAAGGCTTTGATATAATCTCCACCTTTTCCCCTGATCCACACAGTACGCGAAGCTTTCACCTCATACGGCGTTCCATCAATCGTACTTTACTCACTTACATCACAATATTTCCTACTTTTAGCCTGAATTGATTTACTTTTTCTATCTGTTCATTAGATAAATTAAGTTCCTCCAGTAGTTGATGAATGGTGTCGGACTTGGTTGCGTGTATTAATTGGTCAATATCAGGATGAATTATAACGAGATTTTTATATTTGTCATTTCCATTGCCTTGTATAGGTTTGATATGGTGACAATGAAAATCATTGATATTCAATCTTGTACCGAGTATTCTGCATTTTCCGCGTTGAGCGGAAAATAATGATATTCGGTTGTCGTTATATTCAATGCTGCGATTTTCAGCAGGGTGTTTCACTAGGTAGAGAAATTCGTGTTCTGATATCTTTTCAACCTGTTTATGAATGAGTTCTCTACCGTCAGAAGTATAGTTGTTTATTTTGGTAGAAAAACTCATTGCATTTTTATGCTTGCAACATGATATAGGGTATATGATTTTTTCGCGAATATAGGATTTCTTTTTGTCATAGCCCTTATATCTTTCTGAGTATACCTTATCAGGAGAGCCTTTATTAGTGACGATTGAACGCCATCTAACTTTTGCTATCTTATCAAGATAATATCCGATTTTATTAAAGTCTAAATTGCTATGGGTTGCTATGCGATAATAGTTTTGAGTCCCCAGTACATAGGAGTTATAAAGTCCTATATTCTTTTGGGTGGGATTCTTTCGGACTTTTTTGATTAGTTCTTTACCTTTAGCCATTATTTTGATAATGGCATCAGATTTGATCTTTGAGCGAGCTATTCGTTTTGTACCCTTTACAACAGCTTTGATTGAAAAGCCAAGGAATTCAGACGTTTTCTTTCGCAGGTTTGTGATTTTAGATTTATCAGGGCTTATTTCAAGATGTAATCTTGCTTTAAGCCATGCTTTAACTGCTATGAAAATTCTTTCGGCTACGTCTCGGGTACGACACATGATTTTAAAGTCATCTGCGTATCTGATAATGTAGCATTCTTTTAGCTTTGAACCCTTACGTATGGCATTTAATTTATTGTCATTTCTTGCAAAGAGGTGAGACGTTTCGAAACTTTCCCATTGATCGCTAATCCACCAATCTAATTCATTTAGGACTATATTAGACAATAAAGGAGATATTATACCGCCCTGACAAGTTCCTCTGCTAGGGATTCCTATTCCTTCAATCTCCGCTTTTAACATAGCCGATATTATACATAGAAGTCTTTTATCTTGTATTCCCATAGTCCACATTTGCTTTAGTAATTTTCCATGGTCAACATTATCAAAGAAACCTTTTATATCAATATCTACAACAAAGTGTAATTTTTGTATATTAATCATTCTGTCCATTGTGGCTTTAGCATGTTCGGTGCTTCTGTTAGGTCTAAAGCCGAAACTATGATTATGAAACTTTGCTTCACATATGGGTTCGAGAATTTGAAGAATACATTGCTGAATCAATCGGTCGGAGATGGTTGGTATGCCCAGTGGTCTTATTTTCCCATTAGATTTTGGAATTTCTACTCGTCTGACTGATTGTGGCTTGTAGCATTTTAATCTTTCTTGTACCATTATTATTACGTGCTCATTTGTCATAGTTGCAATGTCATTGATGATTTTATCATCCATACCCTTTGTTATACTGCCTGTATTAGTCTTGATGTTTCGATATGCCAGAAGAATGTTGCTTTTGTCTATTATTTTTTCGTATAGCTTTTTAAAATTCGCACCTTTTAGACTTTGTTGGTACAATTCATCAAGTGTACTTTGCTGTCCATAATATTCATTATAGCGTAGCTTCTTATTCTTAGCTGTTGTAGCCATAGTCGGCAACACCTCCTTTCGAGGGGGAGCCTCTTTTAGTCGCACCAGAACCTATGGAGTGATTTGTGATATTAAGTTTTTAATAATATGATTGACTTGGGTCTATCCCTCCGCCATTTATTATCGTGGTTTCATTGGTACTGTGACCCTACTTTCACATTGATAAAAACAAGTTGCCTTGTCAACGCTTCATAGAATATAAGTTCTTCACGTTCAATGTTTTCCACGTTCCAATATCTTTATCTTTGCATATACCGTTAGGCAGTTTCTATGGGTTTGTAGACTTTCCAGTGCCTATAACACTGCAAGGATTTTCATACATAAAAATTTTACTAATCCTCATCTACCATACTTGCGTATGTACTAACATTTCTATTAGCCGCGAAATTCACCCGTACATTCGAAACTTTGTCAGAGCTGATGCTCATTCTTACCATGGGTATTTTGTAGACTTCCGCGCTATAGACTGCACCGTCCATCTCTGGACAGATTTCCCATTACTTGCGTATCAGGGCAGTTCTCACGCGACTTCACCGAGCTTCTGACGTTTCAATACTTATCTATATCCACGCCAGTCGGAGTATTAAAGTGACCCTTCAAGGCGTTACCCTATTATTTGATTCATCGAGATATTAGTTCTCTTGGCATTACTGCCAATGCCTAAGCTTTTCACTTAGGAACGTGTCGCACTATATGTTTGTCTAAACTTAGATTTTAGGGGTGGCTTTGACAAACAGTCCTTGTATAAGATATTTATTAAATTTTAAAATTTTGAAAAATTCGATTCCGCGTTGGATAAGGCGTGGTATCAGGATCAATATAGTAAAATGATGGAATATAAGATTGAATTCTTTGTAGCAATTGCTATGTCGGTGACTATCATGTATAAATTTTTAGGAGAAGAGATAATGAAATGATGAAAAAAGTTATCATGATGGTGTTTATAATGGGGAATCTATCAGACATCTCTACTTATGAATTGGACTCGGTTACGCCCCCTATTTTTAGCTTGGTACATAGCCTCATCCGCTCTTTTTAAGACATCATGGAATGACCCGTCCTTTTCTGATACCTCGGCTACTCCAACACTTACCGTGGTGTGTAACACATCTTGATTAAAAATCACTTCATTACTTTCACATGAACTTCGCAATCTTTCTGCAATTTCTATAACAAATTCAAGCTTGATTTCAGGTAAAATCAAAGCAAACTCTTCCCCACCTAATCTGCCAAGAATATCACTAGGACGTTTATGATCTATAACAGTCTTAGTAAACTCTTTCAAAAAAATATCACCCGTGGCGTGCCCAAATTTATCATTTAATTTCTTAAAATAATCCAAGTCCAACATAATAATCGAAAAAGATGCTTCATTTCCTTTAAATAGACTAAACTGATGTTCACCTAACTGAAAGAACTTCCGTCTGTTTAAGGCACCTGTCAAATAATCGGTGTAAGCAACCTTTTCCAACTCCAAGCACATGTTATGTTCTTTTACCAAAGCATAATATTGTTTATTACGGAATTTACGAAATTTACTCGTAATTACAATCCCTGATAATAGTGCAATCAAATAAGAAAAAACTATTACCTCCAAGGATAAAGCATCTTTTGGAGTTTTGAAAAGTATCAGAATCACTATATCACTAATAGCCAGGCACCCAGCCAAAATGCTTTTCCCCCATACATTCCCTGGGAAATAAATCAAAATTAAGAGGATGACTACAGTATCAAGATAGGTAAAATTAATATTATCTTCTTGCCTAGTTACATTAATATAATTACACAGCAAAATAAAAAGACTGCACCAAGCATAAACTAATCGTTCATGCTGCCGAAAGTTATTTATCCTACTAAGGAAAAACAAGGCTCCTACAGATAGTGATACAAAAATAGCACGCGCCAAAACTGCCTGGTAAAGCAGGGGACCTATCCCAAAAAACACGTAATCATTACGTATAAATATAAGACAAAAGCAAATAGCAACAACGATAGCTATTTTAGTATGTAACAGATCTTCCTCTAGATAGAATTGCTCCACCGCACTGTCAGAAGTATTCGAAAACATAGCCATAGCATCTTCCCCACTTATTCTCTTACTTAATTTTCTTAATAGCTAACTTAACAAAGTTATATTTCACTTCAAAGCCTCATTCTATTAGAATATACTATTTTCCCTTTTAGCAATTAACAAGGTATCTTTTTACTATAACATTCCATACCTTTATACAAAATCCTCCAAATTTTGCATATTAATTTTTGTATGATTATCCCCCAATAGAAAAATTGCTCAAACCACTGAGAGGCTTTCGTGTATTTGTTTGTACTTTTACACGAACTCTCTTATCTCCGCAACATCCCTAAACAAAAAAAGAGCCTAAACCAAAGTCTAGGCAAACTAAAGGGTTCCAATGATAAGAAGTTGATAGCTATCATTCGAAATCATTCACAGCTAATAGGCTAATAATAGATAGAAAGATTGATACGAGGGAGATTTTTATGGATATAAAAAAATGATGTTTAGTTTGGCGTTATGCCTTGGTACAGGGGGAATAGGATATGATGTTACCTTTACACGAAAATATACTTTTATGCGCATTTTGCAGGGATTTTGTGTAAGAGTATGGAAAACTATGAATAGTAATTTGATAAAATGATCAACTGCCAGAAGACGGCCATGCAAGAGATTTAGTGAAAGCAATTAAAGATGACAAGTTTTCGAAAGCTCTTGTTCCTCTCCACCCACTTGCCGAGCAACAACGCATTGTCAAACGCTTAGAACAACTCTTGCCCCTTTGCGATGCACTTAAATAACAAAAGAAAATTTTCAAGGAGCATAGGCACTTTTTAATATGCGAAGTTTGAGTAATGTAATTATAAGAAAGGTGGTATATTTATGAAAGATATTATTGTGCTTATAACAGATTGGTGCCCTCATTGTAAAAGAGCAATTGATTGGATTGATGAAGTAAAGCAAGAAAATCCGAAATACAAAGACATTAAAGTAGAAATCATTGATGAAGAGAAGACACCTGCAATTGCAAAGCAATACGATTACTACTATGTTCCAACTTACTATGTAGGAAATCATAAAGCTTTTGAAGGTGGCACTACTAAGGACATTGTACGTAAAGTTTTTGAAGAAGCTAGTCAAACAGATATTTAACCTTAAGGGGTTATCAAGGAAGGAGATATCGACATTGCAACATGAAGTGTTGTCGACAACCCCGTCCCTTTGACACAGCAGTACCAGTGTGGTAAGCGGCAACCTCTTGTGTAATGACGTAGTATTGTTAGTTTGAATGTTTTATTGAATATAAAGCAATTATATCTTATATAGGTTGTATCTAGTTACGGTATACGAGAGGAGGAAGTTTGTTGGAAATAGTCTTTCAACATTTTATGGATCAAATTCCGGCTGATTATAAAGCTAATGTGAAAAGGTTTGCCAATGAGAAGATGTTGTTGCTTAAGCCTAGTACGTACATTCCCAATGCAGTACTGGAGTCGCAAGACTATCACTTCTGGTTTCCAACATCTGTTCCGCCGCCTTCATGGGTTGGGAAACGGGAATACCACTTTCATAGGGGTGGCATGATAACAATAGAGCCGGAAGTAACGGTGCTGACCAAAGCCATAACTCCAACACGAGAATACCAGACTCTTTGCATCAATAAAGATTTTTTTCAGGAAATAGCTTGGCAAGTGACTGGGAAACGGGATGTCAAAATTAAAAAGCTGGAACATGCCTGTTGCCTGCAGGTGTTGCAGACAATGGCCAGATTCGAGGAAGAAGTGATAGATTATCACGGGAATTGTCCGTTGATGCTTGAAAGTATATGCGTGCAAATGGTCATTCAATTATTACGCTGTACGGGTGTTAGCGCTGCCAAAGACCGCGAGAAAATCAGCGGAGAGCATAACTATGTACGCAAGGCTATTGAGTATATGCATGCTTACTTTAGCGCGGGCATAAAAATAGACGATATCTGCCAGGAGATTAATTTGAGCCCTTATTATTTTATCCGCTTGTTTAAGGCTGATACGGGGAAAACTCCTCATGAATATCTGTTGGATATTAGATTACAGCAGGCTGAAGCAATGTTGAGGAACGGAACGAATTCTGTGGAAGAGGTAGCTTATTTGTGCGGTTTCGTAAGTCCTGGTCACTTTTCCTCATTTTTTCGGCGAAATGTGGGAATATCACCGTCGGAATACAAAAAATGCAGAGTGCTATAATCTTTCCCTAGAATGCTATATGATTTTGCGCCGTTCAACGCTTAGTTGGACGGTTTTCTTTATGTGGATAAAAGCAATTTTTGAGAATGATCTAGGGCAATTTATGCGAAATTATCGTTTCACGAAATGTATATAATCATTATAAACAAGGTAATGTGTAAAAATACGAAATATGACAATGCTGTTTAGTTTAAGGGCACATTGAGAGGAGGTTAATAATAATATTTCAATAGCTGAAAGGAGAAATTATGATGATTTTACGTAAAGTTTTGTTGATACTAATGTTAGTTTTATTACCAGTTGCCATAGTTTTTGCCAACCAGGATAACGGTAAGGACGCACCCTATTTTTCCCGAATGCCGAACTATTATGTAAACGATAGTTCACAGCGAGAGTATGATTACCACGAGTTCGTCACTTCGGATGATGATGATAAAGTCAGGATTGAGGGAAAAAAAACTTATGTCGAATATGTCCCTAAGGACGAGAATAACCCGCCTTCTGTTCTGCAGATTATCCGCAATTATGCTAATGCGATATTAAGTAAGGGTGGAACTGTGCTATATACACATGATGATGGAACTCTTACAGCTAGAATGCAGAGCAATGGCAAGGAAATTTGGCTAGAGGTTTCGGCATGGACAAGTGGGGAGTACAACGTGACTATCGTTGAGAAAGAGGCAATGCGTCAGGACGTTAAAGCCAGTGATCTACTTTTCGCGCTGAATAATAACGGACATGTACCGCTGTACATAAACTTCGATACAGGCAAGGCGGATATAAAGCCGGAGCATCAGTCTGTAATTCAAGAGATAGTTTCTTTATTGACTCAGAATCCTGGCATACGGTTAATTGTTGAGGGGCATACCGATAATGTGGGTGATTCGGAAAGTAATAAGGTGCTGTCAGAAGAGCGTGCCAAGATGGTGGTCAATGCTCTGGTACAGAAAGGTATCAGCTCTGAACGCTTACAAGCGGTGGGATATGGGCAGGAAAAAGCAGTTGCCGATAATTCAACGGATGATGGACGGGCTAAAAACCGTCGTGTGGAGCTGGTAAAAAGATAGAGCATACTTTCGCTATGTGAATAAAGCGATACTTCAATCAGGAGGTCAGGATGGTTAGGTTAATTAAGGCAGGTAAGGGAAGTAGAGGCTATTTATGAAAAGATGTAGAGTATTGATTTTGACATTCGCGATTGTTTTTGTGTTGATGGGGTCGACAATGGCCACACCGGTTAATGAGTTGAGTCCAGGATTCACGGTGACAACCCAGGTGCAGAGGGATCTATACAGTTATATCGAGACGGAATTTGAGGCAGAGAAGCCTAATAATGTGTCGTTGCCGCTTTGGGAAGGTATTCGAATGGCTCGGTTGGAATATAAACATAGGTTCTATAGGGAACCATTCTACAACGATAGGCTGGGTGATTTGGCTGATGTCGCCGAGCAGGTTGTCAAGGATCGGCAGTCTACGGATTTAGAATGTACCGTTTTTCTGGAGAAGGAGTCTTTGAGCGGATGCACGGTATACTGGTGGAAGACAACTCTTCAAAAAGGGGGCTTGGGGCCGCAGGAGTCGGAGGTTGTCTACGAAGTATGGCTGGTTGCGGATGAAAAGATGCAGACCCTGGATATTAAGATGTTTGACGTTCATGCCTCCCGGGGGCAGATACGGGAGTGGCTAGATATGATGGTGGCTAGGACGCCAAGATGATGGCGCAGGTAATTATATGTGAGAATATTGAAGGGAGAGAAACTAATGAGATTTATGAAAAGCCTGCTATTGTTAACGGTGATGTTGTCCTGTCTTTTTGCTTTTACAACCCCGGCATCGGCGATGACTTTTTCCGCCGATATCTACGGATCTGATGGGCAGAACGGAAAAATTTACATAGACACGGACAAAGTAAGAATGGAAACAAAAGAAATGATTAGCATCATACGCCATGATAAAAAACTTATCTGGGTGCTGATGCCTGAAGAAAAGCTGTATATGGAACAAGTATTAAACTCTGACAACATAAAACAAAAGTATCATATCCCTTCAAACGAACCAGCATCCAATGAAACCGAGCGCGTTTTTATTCTTCGTGAAACAATCAACGACTATGTTTCTGATAAGTACAAAGTAATCATAAATAAGCAAGATTCACATTATGAATGGATTTCGGGCGATCCTGGCATAACGATGGCGGTCAAAACAGCTGCAATTGACGGAAGCTGGTGGACCGAATATCGTAAAATTAGCCTTGCCACCCCAAATCCAGCTTTATTCGAAATTCCTCCAGATTACACTAAAATGAGTATGCCGAGTATTGGCAGTTTTATGCCACAGTAACAAAAATTCGTTTTACATGTAGGACAGTAGGGACGGGACTTTTTTGGCACATAAAAAATAGTGACAAAAAAAGTCCCGTCCATTTGACATTTCTTACGCTTGTTTTTGATTTGAGGCACGGTGCCGCGACGAATCTCATTCAGAATAATATTGATGGGACGATGAAGTTCTTTGGCGATTTTATAAGCAGAACAACCATCCTTAATGCGAAGCTCAATGATGGTACGTTCTTGAATATTCAAATGTTTATGCTTTCTAGAATCTGTGGTATAGTTAGTATATTCCATAGCGGATCTCCTTTCTGTGTTGACTAGATTTTAGACGATTTAATCTTAACACAGAAACAAATCCGTTATGGATTTTTGTTTAGTTCAATTTAATTATACAATGAGCCAAAATTATTTAAGCAAGATAAAGCAAAAAAACCGTTTCTCTTATCGTTGGAGAAATGGTTTTTTCCCTATCAAAAATTGCTTAGCGTATGGAAAATAGATGGTTATCTATTTATAAAAAAATCTACCTTCTCCAACACATCAAACTGTCCTACGACCACCAGTCGATCATTTTGCTGAAGGACAATTTCGGGATCAGGGGAAATAATAATTTCGAGTCCTCGTCTGATTGCGACCAGTGTAGTACCAGTGCACTGGCGGAATTTCAACTGCTTAATTGATTGACCAATCGACTTAGAAGTTGCTTTGACGGTCACTTCCACAGGATTGAAAGGTTGCAGATTTTTTAGACGGTCGGTATAGCGAGTGATTTGATACACAATGTCGTCAAAGCGCTCATTGATTTCCTTTTTCTTTTCATGCAGTATTTCTAGTTCCTGACGCAGGGAGTAAGCCGACTGCATAGCAACTTGATGATTTATAAATTCTACTGCTTGATCTGCTGAGAGAATTAATACCTCCTTCCCCTGGGAAACCGATACTACATTAGCTACCCGCAAAATGGCTATAGCTTTGCGTATTGTTTCTGCCGAAACTCCGTAATGGCTCGCTAAGAGAGTTCGTCCGGAGATCTTTTCCCCAACGACAAATTCGCCACTTGCAATCCGTTCAGCCAAATCTAGCGCTATTGATTCGTGGACATATTGACTTAATTTCATAGATTCCTCCTATAAAAAAACTTTTAAGTAGCCTACAATATTGCTTGCTAGTATAACCTACGGGCGCACAAATTTGATAACTATCTTATTATTTGTTGCTAATTTCTTCAATAATTGTACTATATCAAATTGTACTATATTATTATTGCGGGGGAAATAGTTCTGTCAGCACAAGATAATAGAGAGCTTTATAAAGAACACAGTTTATAATAAAATTCTTGATTTTCTTTTGATAATAGTATAACATTAAGCCAATGCAACTAACAACTAAAAAAAACATAACAGTTGTTAGTTGTATTGGCTATGTATGATCTATGCAAAATTCAAGTTAAGTGGTTTCATTCAGTAAGCATATAAAATTAATATGGTGCGTAAGTTAAAGGTGGAGTCTGCAACAAGGGCTTCATCTTTTCTTTTTTAGATCATATCTATTTTTCTTCGGCAAATATTAAATAATCTTACATAGCAATGATAGGTTTTGTTATCCTCCTTCTCATAGGGTAACTAAAACATAATTGCATTTGCACAAGATAAAGATTACAAGAAAATGACAAGCCAGAATTTACGAGGGGGAATTATAATGACAAAAATAAGAATAGGTGTTTTTGGCTTTGGAAAGACTGGGAAATTAATTGCCAATGAATTTCTAAATGATAGTCTATTTACGTTGGCGTGGGTAGTACGTAGAGGATATGATGATCACGGGAAATATGCCAGTCGACTGTTAGGACATGAGTTTGATGCAGGAAAAATTTTTTCTATTGAGGATATTAACGATGACTTTTTTTCAGAAAGACCAGTAGATGCTATCGTAGATTTTTCTGATTCGTCAGGAGTTTATTTATATAAAAAAGCGGCGGAAGCACGGATTGCGATTATATCTGCTATTTCAAAATATGAGCAGGCTGAACTGGAGTTGCTGAAATCCTTTGCAAAGTCTACGGCTGTACTTTATTCTCCAAATATTACATTGGGAATTAATGTGCTAATGGTAGCAGCTCAAATTTTGCAGAAAATAGTGCCACATGCAGATATTGAAATTGTAGAGGAACATTTTAAAGGTAAAATAGAAGTATCGGGAACCGCAAAAAAAATTGCAAACGTTCTTAATCTTGATGTTAAAGAACACGTAAATTCAATTCGTGTTGGAGGAATTGTTGGGCACCACGAAATTATCTTCGGACTGCCCAATCAGATCATACGGTTGGCCCATGAAAGTATAAGCCGGGCTGCATTTGGTCAAGGGGCTATTTTTGCAGCAAAATTTCTTGTCGAACAACCAGCAGGAATGTATACAATGGAAACGATTATCGCTGAGATGTTCAGAAAAAATATTCCTGTATATTGATTTGCCAACAAATACAATTTAATTAGCGAATTAATACATAAAAAATTAATTATGTATATTGTTTTACGAAAGGTGGAGTCTGCACAACGGATTTCATCTGTTTTTTTATTAGTATTTATTTATTATAAGGAAAGCAGGGAATACAATGGATTGTCCTTTTTATATTCATTACTCTCATCAGTCGAGTGGGGTATTTGTAGCACAATGACAATATTACGCGTATTTAGCAGACGACAACCGCATTCGTATTCTTCCACGTGAATGAATCATGTGATGGTCATAGGATAAATTCACAGTAAATTATATCGTATAAGCAATGTTAGTATAATGTAAACTAGTTTAAACAGCGATTAATTAAATAATAAGGGAGGAATGGAGATGAAAGGGTGTCCAATTCTTGAAATTGATTTGGATAAAATTACTGAAAATGCAAAGAACGTAGTCATTGAGTGCGGGAAAAAAGGAATTGATGTGATTGGTGTTACCAAAGGATTTAGTGCTAATCACCAAATTGTTAAGGCCATGATAGCAGGTGGTATTAAAAGCTTGGCTGATGCTAGAATGGAAAATATCGTTGAATTAAGAAAAAGAAATGTTGATATCCCGATTACTTTATTGAGAATCCCTCGATTAAGTAATGTGAATAATGTTGTTAAGTATACTAATACCAGCATTAATTCTGAAATATCAGTTATCAAAGCATTATCTATGGCAGCAATTTCTATAAAAAAAAGACACAATATTATTTTAATGGTAGATGTAGGGGATCTTCGAGAAGGTGTTATGCAAGAAAATGTTTTAGATATGGTAATACAGATAAAAAAGTTATCTGGAATAAATTTAATTGGTCTAGGGACTAATATGGGATGTTTTGGTGGTGTATTACCGAGTTGTGAGAATTTAGGATTTTTGATCGAATTAAAAAATATTTTAGAAAAACAGCTCCATCATACATTAGAAGTAATTTCTGGTGGAGGCACTTCTTCGCTTTTAATGGTGGAAAATGATATGATTCCTAAAGGGATCAATCAGTTGCGCATTGGAGAAGGAATTTTATTGGGGACAGATACAACCAATAACCGAAATATTCCTTGGCTACATCAAGATACTTTTTGTCTAAGTGCAGAAGTGATTGAGGTGAAGGATAAGCCCTCTATACCAATCGGGGAAATAGGGAGAGATGCATTTGGTAATGTTCCTGAATTTATTGATGTAGGTATAAGGAAACGAGCTATTGTAGCATTGGGTAAGCAAGATGTGTATATTGAAGGACTTATCCCAGTTGATGAACGATATTGTATACTCGGTGCAAGTAGTGATCATACCATTGTTGATATTACAGATTCCGATACAAAAATAAATGTTGGTGATGAAATTTATTTCAAATTAACATACCCCGGTTTACTTTCCGCAAGTGATTCCAAGTATATAACAAAAAAATTTAAAGGGAGATGCTGATTATGGAAGTTGAATTATTGCAAAATATAGAGCTAGTTTTAATCAGCGAATTAGTGCAATTAGAATTAGAGGCATTTGGTATTGGAGGGCTTAATGAATGGCACCTTGTACCTTTCATTCGACATGGGAGAGTCTATATAGGTAGAGAAGAGGGTCGGGTGGTCGGGCTTATCCAATATATGCGAGATTGGGACAATCCACAGAAAGCATATCTAATGGGTGTTTCTATTGCAAAAGACATGCGCGGAAAAGGGCTTGGTACACGACTTATTAGTACCAGTGTAGAAGAATTGAGAAACGAAAAGATCACAGAAATCGAATTAACAGTAGACCCGAAAAATAGAGCGGCCATTAAGGTCTATATAGAAAAGTTAGGTTTTGTAGAGAAAGGGATAAGGCTGGATGAATATGGAGCAGGTGAAGATCGCTTAGTGATGATTTTAGAATTGCCTACTCTGTTCTAATAGACAAACTGATTATAAAGTTGTTAAATAAGAATGAAGGGGAGAATGCTATGAGTAACAATATCAAAAAGAGGTTAGATCAATGGGCAGCAACAGCCATTTGTGGCAATGATATCACATCATCTTGTTTATATGTTTCGGCGTTGTCAATTTTATACGCTGGGAAGTGGGCTTGGGTATCCTTACTCATGGTTTCGGTGGTATTGTATTTTTACCGAAGTATTTATAGTGAAGTGGTAGGAGCATTGCCACTCAATGGTGGAGCATATAATGCCCTCCTTAATACGACTAGTAAATTCGTGGCCTCAATGGCAGCCTGCTTTACATTATTATCATATATGGCTACAGCGGTTATTTCAGCGAATGAAGCTATGCACTATCTGCAAGCTTTATGGCACAGCCTACCGGTTATGGAGGCTACTATTGTCTTATTGGCTATATTTATGATGCTAACGATTCGAGGGATTGGTGAATCGTCTAAAGTCGCGACCTTTATTTTTTTATTGCATTTAACGACTATGGGGATATTAATTTTGAGTACATTATGGATTTTAGCTCATAATGGGCCGAATATTTTTCTCGAAAATTTTCGAATGCCAATCGAAGGTAGCCTTACAATGGCATTGTTCTTCGGTTTTTCAGCAGCAATGCTGGGTATTTCCGGATTTGAAAGTTCGGCGAATTTTGTGGAAGAGCAAAAACCAGGTGTTTTTCCAAAAACATTACGAAACATGTGGATTGCTGTAACAGTGATTAATCCAGTCATTACCTTTTTAGCCTTGGCATTATCGCCAATCAGTGAGATCGGGGGGCACCAAGAGGCGTTACTTTCTTATATGGGTTATGTAGTAGGAGGAAAGTGGCTCGCGGCACTCATTGCAGTGGATGCTACTTTAGTGCTCAGTGGTGCGGTACTTACTTCCTTTATTGGTGTTACTGGTTTGGTACATCGTATGGTATTGGATCGGTGCTTGCCACAGTTTTTATTGAAGGAGAATCAGCATGGTTCTCAATATAGGATTATAATTGTTTTTTTTCTACTGAGCATATCAGTATTAGCAGCTACTCATGGACAATTAACAGCATTAGCAGGTGTTTATACAATTTCATTTTTATCGGTTATGGCACTTTTTGGGATTGGGAATTTGCTATTAAAAATTAGACGGAGTGGTCTGCGTAGACCAGTTAGTGCATCGTGGGCAGGTATTTTATTTGGAATTATAGCAGTGCTTGCCGCACTATTGGGTAATGTTATTATGAATCCAGCGTACGTAGCTATATTTTTTCAATATTTTTTACCGACTCTTATTATCGTATTGATTATGTTAAATCGTATTGTACTGTTGGAAACTTGTCTATTTTTTATACAAGCAGTTAGTAGAAAATTGGCCTGGGTATCTGCATTTCTTTCTAGCGTTATAAAAAATAAGATTTTGGAGATTAATTCGCAGCAAGTTGTTTTTTTCACACGGGGAG
>CAXYVG010000084.1:0-15242 GCA_964292325.1 uncultured bacterium
TATGAACGATGGGCTGAAGAAAAACATAGTTTTTAATTACTTGTAAAGTGGTGTCTCACAAAAAAAGCACAATGAAAATCAGTTGGAATGATTTTCATTGTGCTTTTTTTAGGTGTACCGGTTGATTTCGACAAAACAAAAAGCCGGCACTCCCGAATGGAGTACCAGCCTTTTGTCGGACAATAGTTAAAAGTTTTTAAGGAGAATGGGGGTCTCCATCCCATGAAGCTATCAAGCCATGAGAAACGTTGTCAGAGCGCCATTCTTTCAACTATCTGATGGCTATTTTTTGGTTTCCACGTCTATTCCCACGTCTATGTGTTAAAAATTCACGTATTTTGCGAACTTTTCAGCCGTTTTTTCTTTGGCCTTTTCGGTGACGTGTGCATAGATATTCATTGTCACTTTTATATCAGAGTGTCCAAGTCTATCCTGCACTTCTTTAATAGATGCGCCTGCTTCGAAGAGCAAGCTGCAATGCGTGTGCCGGAAGCCGTGAACGGTGATTCGCTTCAGATCGTTGCGCTTGATAATCTTGTCGAGTACCTTGTCCGGTTTGGTTGGTACCATGAGTTCATTTTTCGTATTCGGGAAAATCAACTGCTCACCGCTCATGGTATTGAATCCAAGCTTGAGGAAGTCCATCGCTTGCTGTTTGCGCCACGTTGAGAGCATCGACAGAGTGATGGGGTCCAATGCAATGGCACGCTTTCCTGCTGCCGTTTTGGGTGTCTGTATGATAAGTCTGCTTTCAAGCCCCCTGGTCAACGTCTTATTGATTGTTACCGTTTCATTGGTGAAATCTAAGTCCTTCCAGGTAAGAGCTAACGCTTCCCCTTTACGCATGCCTGAGAAGGCTAGGAGCCTGAACAAAGTATGGTAAAGCAAGTTATTTGTTTGTTCTGCATATTCCTTGCTGCCTTCAAAAAAGCGTTGTAATTCCATCTTATCGAAATACTTGAGTCCATCTTCTTTGCCCACTTCGGCCATTCTCCGAGGTAGGGTTACCTTGTCCATCGGATTGCTTTTTAGCAGATCCATGCGGATGGCGAACTTCAAAACAGATGACGTATAGTTTTTGATTACGGTATACTTGGAGTGGATCCCGAACCATTCATTCACTTTCTTTTGGCAAAAGGAAACAGATATTTTATCCAACTTCATGCTGCCGAAAGCCGGAAGAATATGTTTACCGAATAATTGGATCGTTTTATTCAGCGTACTTTCCTTTACGGTGTTGCGGTACTGTTCAAGCCACAGCTCATAAGCAGCCTGAAATGTATCGTCATTCGCTTTAATGAAGCAACCTTCGTCTACCTCCAATTTTAGCCGGGAGAGGGCGATCGTTGCTTCTTTTTTTGTTCTGAAACCTTGTCTAGTTACCCGGATGCGGTTTCCGGTGTTCGGATCCGTACCGAGATAAGCTTGAAACATGTAGGCGGTGCTACCGTCTTTTTTTGTGTATTTTTTGATATTAGCCATGATACTTCCTCTTTCTTTCCGCATGGGCAACGGCTTGTAAGAGGCGCCTGGAGACCAGGCATTATATTATTTTAAATTTCTTCTTTTTTGGATTCCTAACACTAAATATTCCAACGCTTTTACTTCCTCAATTGTAAGATCTTTGCCATCTAAAGTGATGGCTATTCCTCTTAAGTCTTCATCTGGGCTGACAAAATCCCCAGATGATCTTTTTTCATGCACAAGGCGAACTTCTTCTTTTTTTGTGAAGTAGTTTAAGGCATGGTTCAAATTCAACGTCATTTCTGCATTCTTGAGCTGCTCTCTTAAATCGCTAATCATATTTGTGGTTTTTATAATATGCACATTGTGACTAGATCGTTCCGCCACTTCTTCATTGAGTATCTTTAATACATCCTCGTTTGAATAAACCTGCATATTTGTTTTCAATTGATCCGCCTCTGCCGCATCATCACCTAATGCTATAGATAAAGCTTCGATGATATTTTCTGTAGGTTTCCTTTTGCCACGTTCCAACATAGATACATAAGTATGGGATACTCCGCTTTTTTCAGCCAATTTTGCAATCGTTAGGTTTTTTTCTTCCCTTAGCTCTTTCAGGTATTTAGAGAATGAAATTTCACTCATATATAGAAGCCTCCTTAGTTTCGATTCTTAATTACGAACTCATTATACCACAACGAAACAAAAATTGTTTATATAATTGCTATTGTTGCTTGCTTATAAACAAAATAAGTTGTATGATTGTTTTGTAGAGAAACAGAACCTGTTTCGAAGAAAGGGAAGGTGATTGAAAATGAAGGAGAAGGCGAATCCGGAAATCAGAAAATTGATGAAGGAAAAGAGTATCTATCAGTGGCAAGTGGCGGTTGAATTGGGGATTACTGATGCAACTTTTGTCAGATGGCTTAGATTACCACTTGAGGACGAAAAGAAGAATCGAGTTTTGAAAGCAATCGAAGAAGCTGCTACTCAAAACGTATAGGAGGTATAGCGAAATGGCAGAATTGAAAATCCCGTTGCCGGACAGTTTCCAAGATGAAATAAAAGACATGTTCCGCATGGCTGCATCGCAGGCAATTGATGAAGCAGTTCAACGTGAACGCATCGCAAAAGACTGGATGGACCAGAAAACCGCTTGTGAGTACCTTGGCATCAGTTTCGGAACCTTGCAAAACTTCCGCAGACTCGGTTTGAAAATCTCGACCGTACAAGGCAAGACATTGGTTTCCAAGAAAGAAATCAATCGCTTTTTGGAAGAGCATCAACAATAAAAAATAGCCGCATGGGCAAATGCGAAAAAGCATCATTTTAGAGGTAATAGTCGTGAATCGTAGACGTGAATTCCCAGAAGGCAATCGCAAATCACTTGAAATCACTTGTAGTATAGGCTTTTTGCAATCGAAGGTTGGAGATAACGAATATCAATCAGAGGAAGTTGGTAAAAAATGGATCCATTAACAGAAGCATACACGGCCGGGGCACTGGTGTCATTGTTGACTTACGGAGTATTAAAAATCATATGGAAGTATGCCATCAAAGGAGAGTGAACACAATGAATGCAGCACAAAAAGAAGCGCTTGATCGCATCAAAGAGTTGCTTCACGAGTTCCCGGACGAGAGGTATGTCCCGCACGTAACAAGGGAAGACCTGGAAACACTGGTGAAGCTTATCGAAAAAAATGCAAAAAAATAACCCTCAGCGCCGGACAAGCAGAGAGGGCAATCAATATGAAATACATGTAAATTTTACGGCAAAGGGCCGTCCTTTGCTCATTCTACCAAAAAAAGGAGCAACTAACAATGAAAACTACAAATGAAAAATTACGCAGCTTACTGGCTGGCCTAGATAAAGATTCGAATCTGGAATATATTGGCGCGCTTGCCGAGCAAGTGGAGGACAACTTATCGCATCTTCAAACAGTTTCAAACAAAGCTGACAATCTAAGTGACTTAAATATCTTTAAACATGAATTCGACAGACTAAGCGGCAGAAATGAAGTGCTGCTAAACATGATATTCAAACTTGTCGATGAAAGCAGCAAAGCCCAAGAAAAGAGTGTTTCACTTGTATTCGAGATGCTGAAGGATTCTGAAAAATAGGAAGGAGAGATTAATATGAAAGATCAAAAAGACGATGCGGTAACACGCTTAGACTTCGTTCCGATGCTACTTGAACAGATATCAGAGAATAACAAGCTCGTCAGCATGTTGGTTGCTTCTGGTCCGCTTACCCTGCAGATGAAAAGCGATGCGAGAAGATTAAGCAGCCGGACAGATGCTCTACTCAAGCTGATTGAAATTCTTGTAAATCAAGAGAAAATCAACCCGGAATTTTACCAAAAAACAATTACTAGTGATGAGTGGTAAAAAGTATCAATGAAAGGGAGTGATGCGCAGCTCGTGCAGATAACTTTCTTCTTAAAAAACGAAGCAAAGCGAGAGGGATGGAAGAACTGCTATGGAAAATAAACTAAATTTACTTGAACTTCTGGGGTGGGTTCCACCCCATGAACTTGATTATTCTACATGGTTGGCGGTGGGGATGTCATTGAAATACGAAGGATACTCAGTGCATGACTGGGATTCCTGGAGCCAAGAGGATAGCCGCTATAAGCCTGGTGAATGCTTCACAAAATGGACCACATTCGAGGGCAACGGTAGTCCAATTACCGGGGCGACGATCACCCAACTAGCCAAAGAAAACGGATGGATGCCTTTCCGCAAGTCGGAAGAATCTAGGGAATTAGAGTGGGATGCCGAAATTGGTGGGCCTGAAGAGTATGTTGTCATTGATAAGAATTGGATCGAGGGAAAAGAAATCCAAGAGCCCACCTTCTGGAATCCTGTTAAGGAATTAACCACGTATTTGTCTGTCTTGTTTGAGCCGAACGAGAACGTCGGATATGTGACCGAGACTTGGGAAAACGATGAAGGCAAGCACCTTCCGAAGAAGGGGGCGTATGACCGGACCGCTGGAGAGCTTATCCAGGCATTAAATGAATGCCATGGTGATCCTGGGACCGTCATAGGCGACTACAATCCCAATGCGGGAGCGTGGATTCGTTTTAATCCCTTAGACGGTCAAGGTGTCAAGAATGAAAACGTAACGGAATACCGTTACGCACTCGTCGAGTCTGACACAATGGATCTGGAAAAACAAAATGCCATCATCCGGGAGTTGGAATTACCAGTTGCAGCCCTGGTATACAGCGGAAAGAAAAGTATCCATGCCATCGTAAAAATAGATGCGCCGAACTATGACGAATACAGAAAACGCGTCGACTATCTCTACAATGTGTGCAAGAAGAACGGTCTGAATATCGATAACCAGAATCGGAATCCTTCGCGACTGAGTAGGATGCCTGGTGTGGAACGAAACGGAAGAAAACAATTCCTCATCGATACCAACATCGGAAAAGCAAGCTGGGAAGAGTGGCATGAGTGGATAGAAGGTATCAATGATGATTTGCCCGATCCAGAAGGCCTCATTGATACGTGGGGGAATCTTCCGGAACTGGCACCGCCGCTCATAGATGGCTTGTTACGGCAGGGACATAAAATGTTAATGGCTGGTCCATCCAAGGCGGGTAAATCCTTCGCTCTCATTGAGCTATCCATCGCCATTGCTGAGGGGCGTCAGTGGTTAGGCTGGGACTGCACACAAGGAAAAATCCTCTATGTAAACTTAGAGCTGGACCGTGCAAGTGCTTTGCATCGATTTGAAGACGTTTATGCAGGGTTGG
Organism: uncultured bacterium; assembly: GCA_964292325.1. Classification (GTDB taxonomy): domain Bacteria; phylum Bacillota; class Negativicutes; order DSM-13327; family DSM-13327; genus CTSoil-075. The sequence goes on from CAXYVG010000084.1 coordinate 5,229, forward strand.
GTTATCCGCCTCACAACGTTGAGAATATCGACGTATGGAACCTGCGAGGCAAGTCGGTCCCCATGGACAAGTTAGCGCCCAAGCTCATTCGCAGAGCCCAGAAGAAAAATTATATCGCAGTGATTATTGATCCGATCTACAAAGTTTTGACTGGTGATGAAAATAGCGCAGATCAAATGGCCCATTTCACGAATCAATTCGATAAGATTGCCACCGAACTAGGATGCAGCGTCATTTATTGCCACCACCACAGCAAAGGGACCCAAGGTGGGAAGAAGTCTATGGACCGGGCTTCTGGTTCTGGAGTATTTGCACGAGATCCCGATGCCTTGATAGATCTAGTGGAGCTGGAGATCACCGATAAATTGCTTCGTTCGATGCAGGAAGATGAGGTTTGCAAGCAGTACGCAGCCGCAATGGAAGAACACAATTTCGATTACTTTGACGAGCATGTCAGAGCCGCAGATTTAGAAAATGCCTTCCTGATGTCAGACCACGCAAAACGGTCCATACCTGACCACGTAGAAGAAGTAGAACATTCCATCAACGAAGCGTTGAAGTCGTTCAGCGGGCGTAGCGCTTGGCGTGTAGAGGGTACGCTCCGAGAGTATGCCAAGTTTGAAACCAAAAATATGTGGTTCCAGTATCCCATTCACACGATCGATGAGAGTGGCGTTCTGAACGACGTTGAGCCCGAAGGAAACTTGCCACCCTGGAAAAATGCTATTGCCAAACGCAAAGACCCCGAAACGAAAAAGGAAGAACGCATTAAGGCATTCGAAACGGCTTTCCAAGTCCTGGACGATGGACAGACCCCTGTTACCATCGGAACAATGGCTGAATACATGGGAGTCTCCAAGAAAACAGTTCGACGTCGCTTAGATGAGGCTGCTGAATTCAAAGCAGTCCCGGTTCAAAATGAAGAAACTAGGATCGAACGGAAAGGGTAGGACAGATACAGGGACAGGGACAAAATTATGTTTTTGTCTTTGTCCTATGGTAGGTGGGACACAAAGGACAGAAACGCAAATTTCTGTTTTTGTCCTAGGGGTGGGACACATGGGACAAGAGGGACAAAAAACGTTTTTGGGCTAGGAAGACAAAAACACTATATATATACATAAATGTCTGTCCCTCCTGTCCACCCTGTCCGTGTGTGTAGTCGTGATTGTGTAGTCGTGCGTTACGTCACCGCACGACGACATACACTATCGCACTGGACTACAAAAGGCCGAAATCCGAAGAAGAAAAAAATAAAAAAATCAGAGGTGGACGCGCTGGTGAAAGAAAAGGAGTTAGTCAATTACTATTTGGATCTGGATAAGCATATTTTTGATCTGGAGAAAAAGCAGAAGCGAAAGCGGCGAAATTTTTACGCCCAAACAATGAACAGCTTCGTCACGACAAACGAATTAAAAATTTACTCACAGGATTTCGCAGTCGAAGAGAACGTCATTAATTTCGTTTATTGGGAAAGCGAATCTCAAAAGAACATTGAAGTCCTCAAATTCAAACGTGACCACCTCGAGCGTTATCTTGCAAGGTTGGGGAATAGGTGGAAAAAAATACCGAGGATTGCCCTCTACGATGAGTTTATGGAAATTGAGGAAGCCGCCGCGCGCCACTTCAATCTGTACGATCCGGATGAGCCTCCGGAAGAAACGGAAGCGGACTACTACTGACCAGCGCTGTATCTATGGAAATGAGCAAAAATAGGGGTCTGACGAGCGAGGAAGGAGGTTGGGTATAAATGGACTACAGGACAAGGAAGAAACTGGAGAGGCTAGAAGAAATCGCTGAGAGAGTGAAAGAGAATGCGTACATCGTTAATCTCTTCGATGGAAAGTACGACATATACAACGCAGTGAAGCAAAAACACCTGGGCGAGATGAGCCCGAAAGATTTCGAAGCCTGGATGGTTACGATAAAGGAAAAAGAGCCGAACAGCGTCATCATCATAGACGATATGCCGTGGGACTAGTGCGGACGCAGCAGAAAGGGGGTGCAGCATGACTCAGGGATTCAGCATTAAAGAGCGTTTGAATCGAACGGATCAGAAGAATCGCGATAAGGTACCCAGCATTTATATGGCAAAAGAGTTTAATAACAAGTATCTCGTATTCAATTACTTGACCAATCAGAAAGTGGGGTGGCTCGGTGAAAGGTCCTTCCGGAGATGGAAGAACACAGCCGAGAAGCAAGGCGCGATCATTTTTATCGATAGCGTATCGGGTGACACTCATCAGAAGGGAAATATCCGAAATCAGTAGGAAAATAACGAGAATTGGAGATTGGAGGTGATTATTTGGGAAAATTGAAGCCTAAGCAAGAAAAATTCATCATGGCATTGATGAGTACAAGCACAACCGAAGAAGCCTATAAAAAGGCAGGAATCGCCCAATCAACGGCATACAATTATTTGAATGATCCAGTGTTCAAAGAAGAGTATCGCAGGATCAGGCGCGAAACCATGGGGCAAGTGACAAGCAAGTTGCAGCAATCCGCTTTAATTGCGGTGGAAACATTAAATCAGGTGATGGTTGACGTGGAAAACAGCACGCCATCTGCACGAGTCCAAGCATCGAGGGTGGTCCTGGAGAACGCATATCGCGGGCTCGAATTGGAAGACCTGCAGGAACGGATCGAGAAACTAGAGAAAGTCATGGACTAGCCTCAAAAGTGAGCGCTTGGCCAAGATATCACGAAACATCGAGACATTCGAGACACCCTAAAAAGGGTCAAGGAAGTTGTCGATAGGGAAGACTAGAGGAGAGGCACATGAGAAGACGCAATTCAGAATCAAACAAGCGGATCAAGCTAATCGAGAAGCATCTGGGCAAAAACGGCGCCGGATCTGATTTATTCCAAAGGGCGATGGCCGAAGTCCTTCAGGAGGCAACCGATGAAGAATTAAGCATTGCTGCAGGTTCCGAGAAGAACCTAGTCCTTGCAACCGATGCGCAAATGACCGACATGCACGAACTGTTTCGAAGCAGGGCAGAACAAAAGGTAAACCAATACAGAGACGAAAAGGGGAAAAATTTATGATTAACCGCGAAGAGGAACAAATTCAAGCAGCTTACAAAGAGGGCGTAATAGATCCGATGCAAGAGGCACCACTTACCAAAGAAGAAGCTTACGTCAAAGACAAGATCCGGGAGCATTACGATGACGAAGAAGAAGGCACGCTAGTATTCACGCAGGCAATGGCCGAAGCTGCAGCAGACGCGATCCTAAAGGCTGAATCTTATTTATACAATACCGGCATCGAGAAGTATGAAAAAGTCGTGAACGTTTTAGGCGAACAGGCCCAGGCGTTATCCAATGAATTTAGCGCAAAAAAAGAAGCCATCCTAAACCGTAACGAATATACGGACGTAGCGAAGGCTGAACGGCTGAACGATCTGTATGACGAATACGAGAAGAAAATGAAAGGCATCATGGGTGAGCAATACACGGCAACGATGCAGCATCAAAAGGACAGACGCGAAAAGGCGCAGCAAGCACTCGATGGCATCATGAAAAAAGCGAGCATCAACGACTTTGACGCGAAGGACATGACTTACATCACCTACATGCTGGACCATGGGAGCAACGATGAAATTCTAAGCATATTGAAGGAGTACAAGTTCCACCCGCATCTGCTGAAGATGGTCAATGCCAGGGATATGAAGAAACCGCTGCAGCTTGACGCGAAAGGCCGTCCGATGGATAACCGTTTGAGCATCAAGCACCCGTTGCAGATGATTGCGGATGAGCAGCACTACAGACCGAATACGAACACGATCAGTGTAGCCCTTGGCGATAGCCGACTACAACGGACTTTGACAGATATGATCCCCACTGCAGGCATACCGAAAAAAGACGCCTGGGCATTTCAAAATTTAGAAGGAACGCAGCGAGACAAGAATTTGCGGTTGGATCCATGGGGAATGCAGTACTAAAATAATCCGATGCAAGGGGATGTGAGTGGATGAGGATTAGCGATAGAATCCGGAACCTGGAACGGAAAACGCATATAGACGTACTGCCGGACCTGGTTATCGAGGTATTGGAAGATGGCATGGTAGAAATCTATGGGGACAAAGAAGGCGAGAAGGTCCGCATGACCGAAGCTGAATATTCTTCCTGGGCGAAACGGTATCAGAAGAAGCGGGATCAGATGGATATTACCATCGAGATGGGTGAATGGGATTTAGAGGAATAATTGTCCGTTAGTTCGGAGGGTGGGTGGAAGGGAATACTGAGGCATAGTTTTTTGATTTACGGTTTTTCCTCTCTATCGGGCCGTCGTCCAAGGCAGCGGCGGTCTGATAATTTAATAAACTATAAGCGAGGTGCTATTCACAAATGGAAACACCAATTATGACAGCAAAAGAAGCTGCGAAGTTTCTACGCGTTTCAATCAATCATCTTTATGCAATGCTGAAATCTGAGGATCCGAACGAAAGGATACCAGCGTTCCGGAGCGGCAACAAGTGGTTAATTCATAGAGATGTGCTAGAAGAACGAATCAAACGTGGAAACAACCTTACGGAAAACAAAAAATAATATCGAGGTGCATTTTATGAACGGAAAGTTAGTCATACTCGTTTCTGCGCTTCTGGTGTCATCGTTTTGGGTCGCCTTCGTTTCTTTAGTAGCAACTGGGCTATTCGTATTAACCGGAAGTAAAATCGCTGTAGTGGCAATTTTGGTGGCAATTTTAACGTTTTACATAATTACGTATTACGAAGGAAAAAAGGGGTGAGCGAATCATGAATGTATCAATGATCTATTTGAATCTGATTACTGAAGCAATGATGCTGTATGCCGGTAGCAATCAAGTAAAGAGCATCACACTGAGCGATAAGAACGCGATCGTTATCTATGAGAACGGCAGCGAGATCATTTGGGAACGTCAATTTGTAGTGGGCTATTCTTTGATGATGAAGCCGGAAGATTTTCCGGTATCTTTGGACAAGAAGAAAAAACGCAGATAAAGGGGTGCAGGATGACAGATAAAGGGCCAAAAGAGGGGCATATATACGTTGTGAAAGATGGACAGCTGGAACAGATAGAGCAGCCGAGAACAGGATTCGGGAAAACTACAATCCATTGGCAAGACGGAAAGCCGGTGTACTTGGAAATCAGCTACACGGTCCGTTAATTGAATAGCTACTGTACAAAACAGGGCGTTAATTGAGTGGGTATTCTCACTTAGTTGGCGCCCTGTTTCTTTTCCCTAAAGGAGGTGGTGGAGGTTTTACCGGGTGGGTGGTTGGCATAAAAAAACAGATAGAAAGGAGAACAAATATGTCAGAAAGTTATAGCATAGTAGCTAAATTAAAAGCAGTTGATGAAGGCTTTTCCAAAACATTCGGACAAGCTGAATCAATAGTAAAAGGCTTTGACGGTAAAGTCACTGCTGCAATGGGAAACATCGGCAGAGTAGTTGGCGCGGCCGCAAAGGTTACCGCTGCGATTGGTACGGCCTTCGGTACGTTCGGGATCAGTGCGGCAGGGAATGCGGAAGCGGTCAATGCGCAATTCACGCAGACATTCGGCGATCTGGAAGGCGAAGCGCAAAAAAGCGTTGACGGATTATCCAAAGAGTTTGGCATGTTACCGAACCGCATCAAGCCCGCATTTTCGCAGACTACGGCGCAATTCAAGGGATTAGGCTTATCAACGGCCGATGCCATGAAGCAAGCGACAACGGCAACGAATATCGCCGCAGATGCCAGCGCATTCTATGATACATCGATGGAAAGTGCTCAATCGTCTTTAAGTAGTTTTATCAAAGGTAACTATGAAGGGGCCGAAAGTATAGGTCTTTTCGCAAACGAAACTCAGATGGCCAGTTATGCATCTGATCAACTGGGTGTCGATTGGAATACGTTGGATGAAGCAGGCAAGCAAGTTATAAGACTTCAATATGCCGAAGCGATGCAGGCGGCAGCAGGAGCGACCGGGCAGGCAAGCCGGGAATCCGACTCACTGCAAAACCAGTTAGGGAACGTGAAGCAGGGCTTTACTGATCTAGCAGGCGCAGCAATGACTCCATTTCTCGATACCGTAACCGGAGCCATGGGGAAACTAACCGAAAAAATGGTGGAAATCACTCCAAAGATTCAGGAATTCATGGACAAGATCGCAAATTCTACCATCGTTCAATCATTCGGGGATGCCGTGCAATTATTAAAAGATAAGTTTGCCGCTTCAGAAGGATTGCAGACTTTTGTTGATATGCTTCAAACGCTGGGAGAGAAGATACTCGCGATTGACCTGACAAAGGTTGTTGAGAGCGTATCTAGCTTCATTGAGATGTGGGGTCCAATGATCGTGCAGGTTGCCGCCTTTGTCTTGGCTTTTGCGGCAGTAATGAAGACGTTCGCGGCTTTCCAAACAGGGATTGCGATCGTAAAAGCGGCTATGGCCATCTTTATGGGTCCTGCTAATCCGTTCGTATTGGCCGCCTTGGCCATTGCGGGGCTTGTCGCCTTAGGTATCACACTTTGGCAAAACTGGGATGCCATCAAAGCGGCGGCGGCTAGCTTAGGCGAATGGATTTCAAGCACTTGGAACAATATCAAGCAGTGGACTGCAAGCACCTGGAACGGCATCAAAGAAGCAATCACAACGGCCGTAACGAATGCCTGGAACAGCGTAACAGAATGGTTCGGGCAGATGGTTTCTACCGTTTCCGAAAAGATTTCCTCCATCAAAGAGAAGGTCACGACTGGATTCACGGAAGCCTGGAATGCCTTGAAAGAAAAAGTATCCAGCATGAAAGAGTCCATCACGACAGGTTTCTCCGATATGGTATCGACAGTTGCCACAAAGGGCTCGGAGATCGTGACGAAAGTCAAAACGGCCTTTACTGATGCGGTGAATGGAGCGAAGACGTTTGTCACTGATGCAATATCGGCAGGTAAAGACTTGATCGGCGGTTTTGTTCAGGGGATTAAGGATAAAGCCTCGGCAATGATCGATTCGGTCAAGGGCGCAGTTGGCGATGCCATTCAAGCGGCGAAGAACTTGCTGAAAATTGGTTCGCCATCGAAAGTGTTCAAGCAGTTCGGACGCTGGACAGATGAAGGGTTAGCGATCGGCATCGACCAGGGCGCAAAAGGACCGCTGAAAGCCGTTCAAAGCATGGTTGGTGCCGTGGCTGGTGCCTGGAACCCGAATCTGTTCGATGTCGCTTCAAACGTTCGCGGCATTAATGCAAACGTTGGGCAGACGGTTGATCATGTGATCAGTGACAACATGACAAGCTCACAACCGGCACAAATCAGCTTGAACCTCGGAGGCAGAAGCTACACCGCTTTTGTGGACGATATTTCAGGCAGGCAGAATCAAGTGGTCAAGCTTGAGGAAACGTACTTAGGCGGCTGATCGTAAATTTGAAGGGGGCTGCCGTATCGGTGGCCCTTTTTGATAAGATAAGAAACGCGCGTATAACCATAGCAGATTGTAGGAGGAATAGTATGACAAAATTATCATTGCGTTCATTCGAAGAAATAGAAGATAGGATAGAAACTAACCAAGAAATCACTTATTTTGTAGAACTCAAAAATCGGCCTTCATGTTGCCCTTACTGTGAGTCAGACCTAAAAATGTATAGTATGGGGCAAGGGAAGGCGCGATGGATTAAGGACGTACCCCAACGCAACAAAAAAGTGAAACTGTGTGTTTATCAAAGGCGTTACCAGTGCTCCGATTGTGGCGTGCAGTTTTGGGAAAGGCTGCCGGATGTTCATCCCACTAAAAGGATGACCAAAAGGTTAGCGAAGCTTGCAGTAAAAGAGGCGAAGCAGAACTTAGTTATCCCAACGGCTAAGAAACTAGGGGTATGCGATGGAACGATAAGACAACTATGCCGTGCTGCAATGACAGATAAAGCATACAAAGATTTGATGGAGAGAGGCTTTCAAACCAGTGGTAAAAGGAAGCCAAAGGATTAGGGCGCTAAAAGATGCGTGAGGTGGTTCCCTATTATATAATGGTTGAAAAAGCGGTGAGACCATGCCAAAACCAGTAAATGTAAATTTGGATGAAGTAGAGATGAATCCCGATCGCGTAGAAATCAGATGGGGCAGCAAGGCGGTAATCAGTCGTGTGTTTTCGGTCAAAGAGACTACAGTGACGAAATGGATCGCAGACATGCGCGACAACCCGCAGTTCCGGGAATACGTGATAAACCCATCACATCGGATCGTGCTGATTAACCTGGACGGCTTCGAGAAATATGTGCTATGGCTGCAGGATAACCGATACAGAAGAAATAAATTAAAGTAAGGCCGTGTAACGTAAACGAAGCGTTTTTTGTACTTTTTTACTTAAAATGACACAAAAAGTGATATTTGTGATATATTATAGCCAGATGGAATGTTCCTAAACTCGGACAAAAGAAGGTGGAATGTATGTCTACAAAAAGCTTCACTACCGATTTCAAAATTAATAAGAAGACAAGCATCAAATTAACTGACGCACTGGCCAATTCAAGACGTGTAGATCATCAAATTAATCAAAAAGTAGAAACCTTGACTGATAAAGATCGCATTCAAAAAATGATGTCATCGTTTATCGGGAAGTAGGTAACAGATGGCATTAACAGTAATACCCCTGAGTAATTTGTTAACAATAAGTAGTGGAGAGGAGATAAATAAGCTCCTCTCTTCTTTTACGTGTAATTCCTTGCTGAAAGGTTCTAGCGATGTAGAACAATTCCTCCATACTAAAGCGATTCAGTTTGAAAATCTCGCTTTATCACGAACCTACTTAGTTATGGCATCATACCAAAGCAAACCTTATTTAGCTGGTTACTTCTCCATTTCAAATAAATCACTAGTTGTGCCTAAAAAGCAGTTTAGCAGTATGAGCAATTCACTTAAGAAAAAGTTAATGGGATTAGGCTATAAAACTGAGATGGCTAATTATGAAATAAAGGGAATTTTGCTTGGACAGCTCGGCAAAAACTATTCTGAGGAAGCGGTCAAAGCTAAAGGAATAACAGGCGACGAGCTACTTGCTTTGGCTTATCAAAAAATCCGCGAGGCATACATTATAATTGGCGGAAGGATCCTTTTTCTGGAGTGTGAGGACCATCCGAAAATTAAAGGTTTCTATTCTCGTAACGGTTTTAAAGAACTCGATAATTATGAGTCACAAAATAATTTTTGCTTATTCCTGAAGAACTTGAAGGATGTATAGCCCAAGCCGTTCTCTTAATTCGAGGGCGGTTTTTTTGTTGTCGGAGTTACTAGAACGAGCTCAGACATGTTCTAGTGATAATACTCTTCCTGGTTATCTATTATAGGTGTAATTAAAATTACAAACCAAAATTGAAGGGAAGAGATAATTATGAAAATTTACCAATACAGAGACAGAGGGACTAATTACTATTTTACAACGGAGTTAAGCGAATTTGATATGGTGATGAACCAACTGGTGCTAGTCAATTCACCCAACGCAGCCGATGGACATGAATGGTATTTGGCGGAAATGGAAGAGCCTCTAAGTCGGTTACTAAACATAATGCCAGGCACGAATAAAGAGTATAAAATGTATCAGCTTGTAGCATTTTTAGAGGCTATAGCAAAAGAAGATGGGCATGACCTGGGCTGGGAACATAAAAAAACTACCCCCTATCATCGAGAGTAGTTCCACCGCTGCCCACGCCACGTTCATTCCACGTCTATGTGCACGTCTATTTACTTGTAATTGGTTCGAATCAATTATAGGGAAAATAGGCGTTTTCCCTTGTGCCTAAAGGCTTTTTGAAACCTATTGAATCGATTGAAAATCATACTAAGGAGAATGGGGGATTCGAACCCCCGCGCGCCTTTCGACACCTAACGCATTTCGAGTGCGTCCTCTTCAGCCGGACTTGAGTAATTCTCCATAAAATATATTATAGCGCTTTTCAGCTGATCAGAAAAGAGGAATTTTAAAAAAAGTCACGAAAATGCAGAGGCTTAATTGCAATATCAAATGCATAAAAAATTTTAAAAACCTTTATAGACAGCG
>CAXYVG010000085.1:0-15233 GCA_964292325.1 uncultured bacterium
TTGCTACTGTTTCTCTAAATATTAAAGAATCATCAATAACCAATACTTTTATTTTCCTAGCCATATACTACCTATCCTTCCGGTAAACCGCAGGCATAACATATTGATAATCAGTCTCATTTCTATCAATTGATTCAGAATGACCAATAAATAGATAGCCCCCTGGTTCGGTCATATCATAAAATTTTTTTATAAGCTGCATCTTAGTTGCATAATCAAAATAAATCATTACATTTCGGCAAAATATTACATGAAACTTCTGTTTAAAAGGAAATCTTTCATCCATTAAATTAAATATTCTAAAGACGATTTCCTGCTTTATTGAATCTGAAATTTGATAATTCTCATTGTCAATTTTTTTAAAATAAATTGATTTCCAGATTGGCGGAACCTTCTCCAAAACTTCCAACGGATATATTCCTTTTTCTGCAGTTTGCAGTACCTTAACTGATATATCGGTAGCCAACAAGCTGGTATCCCAAAATACCTTTTCATTGCCAAAATAATCTGCCATAATCATCGCTAACGTATATGGTTCTTCACCAGTCGAACATCCCGCACTCCATATTCTTAGATCCTTTTGTTTGGTGGCAGATTTCAAGTAAGGTAATACCTGCTTAGCGAAATAATCAAAGTGCTCCATTTCTCTCATGAAAAAAGTATGATTTGTGGTAATCCTGTTGACAAGGTTTGTTACTCCTGCTTTAGTAGCATCCGCAAAGATTTGCTGTAAATATACAGAAAAATCCTTAAATCCTTTTTCAATCAGCATGCTGCCGAGTCTTCCTTCAATAAGGTTCTTCTTATGCGTAAGATTTATACCATAATTTTCTTTGATGTATTCTACTAATATTTTAAATTCTTTATTTTTTATTTGTATCATTATACCCCCTATCAAATAAGCATAAGGTAAGGTCATTACCCTAAACCTTATGCTTATTTTTCTTGTTTAATTTAGCTGTCTAATCAGTATTTTCCAAACTCTCTGTCACTCAGAGCAATTCGCGGCTTATTTTGGGTAGCGGCTACTTCCTTATATACGGATGACACATTCCACCCTTGTTTTACCCTGAGATTCTCATTCACCCCAGGATCGTGGTATTCAGAATTTTCACGCCGTGAAAATTCGCCTGAAATCTTCCTCAGTCTGAATTTGCTGATCATCCCTTTTAGCATGTCCGCTTGACCTGAAAGTTCTTCACTAGCCGCCGCACTTTCCTCGGCGGTTGCCGAATTAGTCTGTATAACCTGAGCTACTTGTTCTACGCCTTTGTTAATTTGGGCAATCGCAGTAGCTTGTTCATTAGAGGCGCTCGCAATGTCTCCTACAAGACTAGCCGCTCTTGCTACGCCATTCACTATTTCTTCTAGCGCTTTAGCTGTTCCATTAGCCGTTTGGGTTCCGTCTTCTACATTTTTGACCGAGCCTTCAATCAGTGCTGTAGTTTCCTTAGCCGCATTTGCACTTCTAGCTGCCAGATTTCTTACCTCTTCCGCTACAACGGCAAAGCCTTTACCGTGTTGTCCTGCTCTGGCCGCTTCAACAGCTGCATTAAGAGCCAAGATATTCGTTTGGAAGGCAATTTCGTCAATAACCTTAATAATCTTCGATATTTTGGAGGATGATTCGTTGATTTGCTCCATGGATTGAAGCATTTTATTCATCTGGAGATTGCCTTGTTCCGCATTTTCCTTAGCTTTTAGCGCTAATTCATTGGCTTGGTTGGCATTCATCGCATTATCTTTCGTTTGCTCAGCCACCTGGCTTATGGATACAGTAAGCTGCTCTACAGAACTTGCTTGCTCGGTCGCACCTTGTGACAAGGCTTGACTGCCGTCAGATACTTGCCTTGACCCCGAAGCAACCTGATCGGTAGCTTCATTTATATTTCCCAACAAATCTGTAAAGGATTGTATCGTATTATTTAAGGAATTTTTAATAAGCGCGTAGCTCCCCTTATAGTCGCCTTTCATTTCTACGCACAAGTTCCCCTCAGCCATTTCACCCAAAACCTCAGTTGCCTCTTTAATAGGCTCTCCTATCGCATTAAGTGTTTTATTAAAACCATTGATTATATCGCAGTATTCACCGGAAAATTTGGCAGCATCGCCCCTGACTTCTAGGTTTCCGTTAATTGCTGCCTCGGCAAGCATGCCTGTTTCGTTTATAAGATTACGTATTGCTCGCATCATGGCTATAAATGAAGGTACTATTTTATCATTTTCACATCGTTTGCCAATCTTAAGGTATTCATCAAAGCGACTAAGATCCCCCAAAGAAATGCTTACGACTGTATCCTGAATAACTAACAGTCTATCTTGCACCATGTTTACAGCTTCGGCAAATTCATACAGATCACCTTTATACAATCCCATTACCTTTACGGTATAGTCATTGATTGCCATCCTGCCACACACCATTTTCACTTCGTTGATAGGCTCTGCTATCGCCTCTAGTGTCTGGTTAACCCCTTCTACAATCTTACGATAGTCTCCGTTATGTTTCGTAGCATCAGCTCTGGCATCTAGTCTACCGTCAATAGCAGCACTAACCAGCATTTGTGCGTCATGAATCATAGCACCAACCGCATCTTTTACCTGTGTAAGACTATCATTGATCTTAACGAAGCCCGCCCGAGTTGCAGCAGTATGCTCATCTGCCGTCTGTACCTGCAAATCGAGGTCAAGATTTCCCATGGCCAACTTCGACAGATTGTCCGCCATCCTTTCAATCTCTATCTGAGTATAATCCCGATTTTTGAGAATGGCAGTAAGATCTGATACCACTTCAATATAGCCAATTTTCTCTCCTTTGTTGTTCATCAAGTAGGAAGTGTCTTGCTTACAACTTGAGCCGCACCAATCAAAGAAACTCTCTTTGACACCCCTATTGAGCTGTCGAATACCGCATCGTTCCGTATTACAAATATCTGCAGCAGCGTTGCTACAAGGCATTCCAACCGCTGATTTGCGGTCTTTAATCTGACCAGCATCGATAAGTAGTTTCTCGAAGGGCTTATTAAGAAATGTCCATTTCATATCGTTGTCAGTAACGTGTATAGGGAACGGTACCGCATCAATGATTGCCTCATACCAATTATTCTTATCAACCACCACATCTAACGTCTTGTTGACACCCTCTACAATTTTACGGTAGTCCCCACTATGTTTAGTGGCATCCCCCCGAGTATCCAGCTTACCTGCTACAGCTGCCTCTACCAATCGATTGGCATCGACTACCAATGCATTAATATTGGCAATACATTGCGTTAAACTTTGCCCCAATACATCCTTGTCAGATTGCACTTTAACCGCAATCTTCAAATTACCAGCAGCGATTTGCTCTGCAGCCTTGGCTGAATCACGAATGTTGCTGACCATCAGAGCAAACGACCGAGATAACATACCGATTTCATCCTTGTTTGCATCTTCTATCTGTATATTCACGTCACCCAAAGACAGTTTATCAGCAGCTTCTACTAGTTTTTTAACTGGGATACATATCATGCGTGCAATCAACCAACCTAAACCTAGAGCCAGTATCACGGTTACAACGATGAGTATTAACATGGTACGCGTTGCAGTCGCAGCCTGAGTCGCATTGTTATTCGCTGTTGTCTTAGCCGCCTCCAATTTCGATTTAAGCAATTGTTCTAGATTATCCTGATACACTGTTATAATCTTAGCACCATCACCGTTCAGCAAAGCTCTAGCACCTGTAGGATTTCCCGCATTGGTCATATTAATAATCTGATCTGTTAACTGAACAAACTCTTTGCGCGTTGCCTGATATTTGGTATATTGATCTCTAACCACTGGAGTAGCAATTGTTTTAGCAAATTCATCCGCAGCTTTCACTATTTCGCTGCGATGATGTAAAGCATTTTTAGCTAAAGCATTACGTTCTTCTGCCGTTTCTGCCACCGTTAATTCCAATAGGTTATAGCGTAGTCGCTGGAAATTATCCGTCATATTCTGAAGTGTAGCAATAGGGACCGTCATTTTCTCATAGAGAAGAGTATCATTATTATCAATTTCCTTAATATTCCCAATACCAATATAACCTACAAGACCAGCAAGTAAAGCTACAAAGAAAAAACCGGTCATAAGTTTAGGCATAATTTTCATATTATTAAACCATTGCATGTGTTTTCCTCCTAGTATAAATCTACAGCACTTCAAGCCGCCTAAATAATGGTGCATCAGGTGTGACCCGTTCAAATAAATGAGTCACACCCTCTGGGATTTTTCATATTTGCTCCGTAGCGAAAAATCCACCGGGTACTAAACTACTATGAAACATCCTAAGAACCGCTACTCATTCTGGAACGTATTGTCTAATCAGTACTTCCCAAATTCCTTGTCACTTAAAGCAATTCGTGGCTTATTTTGGGTAGCAGCCACTTCTTTATATACGGATGACTCATTGCGCCCTTGTTTTGCCCTACGATTCTCATTCATCCCTTGATCATGATATTCAGCACTTTCATTCCTTGAAAAATTAGCTGAATTTTTCTTCAGTCTGAATTTGCTGATCATCTCTTTCAGCATATCTGCTTGACCTGAAAGTTCTTCACTGGCCGCCGCACTTTCCTCAGCTGTTGCTGAATTGGTTTGTATAACCTGGGCTACTTGTTCTACACCTTTGTTAATTTGGGCAATCGCCGTAGCCTGTTCATTAGAGGCGCTAGCAATATCCCCCACAAGACTAGCCGCTCTTGCTACCCCATTCACTATCTCTTCTAGCGCTTTCGCTGTTCCGTTGGCAGTTTGCGTTCCATCTTCTACATTTTTGACAGAGCCTTCAATTAGTGCTGTGGTTTCCTTAGCGGCATTTGCACTTCTAGCTGCCAGATTTCTTACCTCTTCCGCTACAACCGCAAAGCCTTTACCGTGTTGTCCAGCTCTGGCCGCTTCAACAGCTGCATTGAGCGCCAAGATATTCGTTTGGAAGGCAATTTCGTCAATAACCTTAATAATCTTCGATATTTTAGAGGATGATTCGTTAATTTCCTCCATGGATTTAAGCATCTTATTCATCTGCAGATTGCCATGTTCCGCATTTTCCTTAGCTTTTATCGCTAATTCATTGGCTTGATTAGCATTCATCGCATTATCTTTAGTTTGAGCTGCTACCTGACTTATAGATACCGTAAGCTGTTCAACAGAACTTGCTTGTTCGGTTGCGCCTTGTGACAAGGCTTGACTACCGTCAGATACTTGCCTTGACCCAGAAGTTACCTGATCGGTAGCTTCATTTATATTCCCCAATAAATCTGTAAAGGATTGTATTGTATGATTCAACGAACTTTTAATAAGCGCGTAGCTTCCCTTATAGTCGCCTTGCATTCCTACGCACAAGTTTCCATCAGCCATTTCACCCAAAACCTCAGTTGCCTCTTTAATAGGCTCTCCTATCGCATTAAGTGTTTTATTAAAGCCATTAATTATATCGCAGTATTCACCGGAAAATTTGCTAGCATCGCCCCTAACTTCTAGGTTTCCGTTAATTGCTGCCTCGGCAAGCATGCCTGTTTCGTTTATCAGATTACGTATTGCCTGCATCATGGCTATAAATGAAGGTACTATTTTATCATGTTCACATCGTTTGCCAATCTTAAGGTATTCATCAAAGCGACTAAGATCCCCCAAGGAAATCCTTACGACTGTATCTTGAATAACTAGCAGTCTAGTTTGCACCATGTTTACAGCTTCGGCAAATTCATATAGCTCACCTTTATACAATCCCGTTATCTTTACAGTATAGTCATTGATTGCCATCCTGGCACTAACCATTTTCACTTCGTTGATAGGTTCTGCTATCGCCTCTAGTGTCTGGTTAACCCCTTCTACAATCTTACGATATTCTCCGCTATGCTTGCTGGCATCAGCCCTGGTACTTAGCTGGCCTTCTCTGGCTGCTTGCGCCAACATAACAGAGTCATCTACCAGATTATGAAGGGATTCTATAATCTTTGCAAAAGCTTGACCAAGGCTTCCTACTTCATCATTAGTGTCAACTTTTAAATTAACATCGAGATTTCCTCTAGCAATACTATCGGCTGCCTCGACAATGCGATTCACAGGCCTACTGATGATTCTGGCTATAAACAATCCCAACCCTACTGCCAAGGCCATCCCTACCAAGATAATAGTAATCATGATATATGTTGTTTTACTTGCTAACGCAGTATTGCCTTCCGAACGCACTTTAGCTTCCTGCATATTCATGTCATACAATGCCTGTAATGACATATCTGTAGCTTTTCCTGCAGCATCACCTTCTGTTGAAATTATAGTCATAGCTTGTTCACGTTGATCGACCATAATCATACTTATAACCTTTTCAATGATTATCTTATACCTGTCAATTGCAACTTTAAGGTTATCAAATTCTTTTCTTTCTGCATTTGATTCAATATGTTTCTCATATTCTATTATATTTTTTTCTAATTTTTGAAGTGATTTTCTTGTGACATCAGCAGCTTGAGCTCGATTCGCACTGTCAACGACATAGACTCTTAAAGCATACATGCGTATACGCAGAAACTCGCTTTGCATGTTACCTATACTGGCTAATGATACCGTATTTCCCTCATAAAGTTTCAAATCTTCACCAGCTATGGTACGAATATTAACAATACCAACTACCCCAATAAAACCGGATAATAGCGCAACAATAACAAAACCAATAATTAGTTTTGCAGATATTTTAAGATTATAATACCAACTCATGATATACCTCCTACCTTTCCATTTATTGCATATTACATAGTCCCATTAATCGTATCTATTTCTTCATCATTAAGCAGTTTATCGCAGTCCAGTAACAGTTTGACCTCACTACCTACTTTGCCGATACCTTTGATATAACGATTATGAAAACCAGTCTTGATGGTTGGCGGTGGCACAATATTTTCTGGGTCGATCACCACGACCTCAGCAACATGGTCTACAATGAGACCAATGGAAATATCTCGAATGTCAATAACGATGATGCATGTTCGGTCATTATATTCCCGCGGCTCTTTTTTGAATCTCAGCCTAACATCCATGACTGGAATAATTTTACCCCTCAGATTAATAATGCCTTTTACGTAGATAGGTAGTTCTGGTACTTCGGTTATTTCCTGAATACCGATAATCTCTGTCACATGCTTGATCTCAAAGCCATAGGCTTCCTTACCAATGGAAAATGTAAGAAACTTGCCTTTTTGCGTGTCCTCTGCCGTTTCATCAATTTCATCTAGCACTGCCATAATGTATATCAGCCTCCTATTTGGTTAATACTACCTCTAACATCATTGGTTAAGTTATAAGGATGTTAGCACTCTGATGCTAACGAAGCGACTAATGACGTTAGCATTCACATGCTAACTAAGCGACTTACACAAATCTTTTAACAAAGATTTGGTTCGCTGCTTATGGTTCGCTGCTTCATGATAATTGTCTTTCCAAAATACCGTTAACATCAAGAATGAGGCTTATTCCGCCATCCCCTAATATGGTACACCCAGCAATGCCTTGTACCTTTTTAATATACTTAGGAAGTGCTTTCACTACTACTTGCTGCTCTCCTACCAACTTGTCAACGAATAGACAAGCTGCTTTTGAGTCGGTTTCAATCATCACGATAATTCCCTCACCAATATTTGTCACCGCATCTTTAATATTAAACATCTGATGAATTCTAAAGACGGGATAGCATTGTCCCCTAATCATAATCATGTCATTGCCATCTCCATCGCTAATGACATCTTTCTCATAAATTCTAAAGGATTCTCGAATAGAGGTAGTAGGAATCGTGTACCGAGCTTTGCCGACACCTACCTCGATGCCATCAATGATTGCCAGCGTCAGCGGAATCTTTACAAATATTTCGGTGCCCTTACCGAAAGCACTTTCAATGGTAATGCTGCCACCAATTTTTTGAATATTCTTCATGACAACATCCATTCCTACGCCACGTCCAGAAAACTCTGTAACCTGCTCATTGGTGGAAAAGCCAGCAAGCAGAATATAGGAAAATACCTCTTTATCCGTAATCTCATTTTCGGGTTTATTGACAAGACCTCGTTCCTTGGCTTTGTTTAAAATCTTTTCTCGGCTAAGCCCCTTACCATCATCCCGAACAATGATCAAAACCTCGCCACCAGCATTCTTAGCTTCTAAGGTTATTTTACCCTTGGCAGGTTTGCCAGTTGCTATCCTATCCTCCTTGCTTTCTAGTCCATGATCCATAGAATTACGGATTAAATGCATTAAGGGATCGGAAAGATGATCAATAATATTTTTGTCCACTTCAGTATTCTCGCCAATAATTTCCAGGTCAACCTCTTTATCAAGTCTTTTGCTCATGTCCCTTACGATTCTATTCATCTTGTGAAAGACCATTGACACTGGCATCATTCGGATAGACATTACAATATCCTGTAATTCATCGGTAAGTTTTCTAAGTTGTCTAGCCGCCTTACTGAAACCATCCAGTTGAAGACCTGCCAGTTCTGGATTTTTGGTAACCATTGCTTCGGAAATTACGATCTCACCCACAATATCCATGAGCATATCCAATTTGGCAACAGAGACACTAATAATATTTTGCTGCCTGTTATTTGTATTTCCGTTATCCCCTTCTTTGTCTATTCCTGGGGATTCAGCCTGAGGAGTTTTATGTACTTCAGGTATATCTTCAAGTATGATTTCTTTTCTCTGATATAGATTCTTGATTTCACCTGGATAATCATCAACTTGATTGATTTCCATCTTTCTTAAAAAAGCGGTCTGATTCAGTGTACTTTCTACTTCTGCATAAGAAACAGATGTACTAAAACAAATTAAAAATCCTTTTTCCCTTATAACCTCAGCACTTTCAGCATTATCGATAACATCGGTGGGAATGTGGTACATTTCTGTAACGATATCTTTAAGATTATTGACTACCATATATGCTCGGATATTCTCCATTTGGCAATCTTCTTCAAAGAATACTTGTACACTATATTTTATTGTCTCTTTGTCAGAAGGATTCTGGTAGGAACTGATGTAATACTTAGTATTTGTTCCATCTGGTGGAGAAGTAGAAACAGTCGCAGGCGTAGCATTTTGCCCGTCATAAGAATTTTTCATTTGCTCTAACAACTTATTTATCTCAGCAATAAGATTATCAGATACTCCATCTGCTACATTCCCATTTTCAATTTTACCCATTTCATCTTTTATAAAATCAATCCCAGATAACACCAAATCAGATAGCCCTACAAAATCAATTTCAACATTTTCATTAGCTCTAATAAAGAAAAATAAATCCTCCATCGAATGAGCTACCACTGCAATATTATTAAACAGCATCATGGCAGATGAACCTTTTATCGTATGCATGATCCTGAATATTTCGTTGATAGCTGCCATTTCAAACTTCTTATCTTTTTCACATTTGATAATAATTTCTTCAAGTTGTTCTATGAGTTGATTGCCTTCAAAAAGATACATTTCCAGCATCGGTTCTCTACCCATTCCATCACCAGCCATAATCATACCCCCTTTCTCACTAACATTTAAATTACATCTATAGCAAAAGTACTAAATAATTGCATAAGCAGTGATTAAATACCAATGACGAAGCATTCATAATAGCATCGCCATTGGAACGAATTGTTTAGTGCTTTTTATAAAATTACAGTTTATTTAATACTTTTATAACCTTTTCCTCTGTAAAAGGTTTGACGATAAAGTCCCTTGCTCCAGCCATTATTGCATCCCTAATCAGTTTTTCCTGCCCCATAGCGCTTACCATAACCACCTTGCAGTTTTTGTCAATTTCTTTTATTTTCTTTAATGCGGTAATACCATCTACCTCAGGCATCGTAATATCCATTGTTACAATATCAGGGCTAAGTTGCTGATATTTTTCCACCGCAACAGCACCATTTTCAGCTTCGCCAATTACTGTAAATCCATTTTTTTCAAGCATTATTTTTAAATTGAGCCTGATAAACATCGCATCATCAACAATTAATATCCTTTTCATTCACATCAACACCTTTTTTTATATGCTCACAGTCTAAAATAGTTTCAACTGCCTTTACGATTCGATCTTTCAAATCGAAAATACAACCCCCCATTTGCCATATATATGTGATGGACCATATAGCTCCAAATAGTGCATCCGTCAGAGCTTGCTTATCTATAGTGATCGAAAAACCTTCGTTATTCTCATCTTGACTAACAAGATTAAATATTGTTTTTAATCTTTCATCTACTATATCATTCATTTTTTTATGTAAATCAGTATCATATCGGAACATATCAAAAGAGAACATTGCAGTCGTAATCTGAGGATAATTTTGGTAATACTCGCCATATGAGCGAGCAAAGTATAAAATCCCTTCTCTGGCTCCCATTTTATTATCTAGCATGGTATTTTTGATTAACTCGTCAAAACTCGCACACCTCTCTAATATCGCCATCACGATATCCTTCTTACTACCAAACTGCTTATAGATCGCAGGTTCCGTTATATTTTGTCTTCTGGCAATTTCCTTAGTCGTAAGCCCATTGATTCCCGCCTCATTAAATAAATCAATTGCCGTAATAATTATTTTTTCTTTGCGTTTTAAAACTTCATTATACATATATATACCTCTTGTATAGTTAGTCCTAACTAACTATAAATATACAAAATAATACACTATTTGTCAATTATTTTTATTTCAAAATTTACATATTTTTTAGATTATTTTAACAATTTTTAAAATTATAGAGGAGTTATTCTACATAATGCAAACCAAAAGCTGCCTTATCATCAATGATTATATATTATCTTATATAAAATGGCATTATTTGTTTATAACAAATAATGCCATTTACAGTATCAAAATTGAATGTACTTAAAGCGTATTGCTATTTACTTTAAATTTGATCAAAAACACAGTACCTTCTGAACTACTACTCACGTCTATAGTTGCCCCATGTCTCGTCACTATACCATAACAAACAACTAGCCCCAGGCCCGTGCCATTATCTTTCGTCGTTAAAAAAGGTGTACCTAGTTTTTCAATCATTTCTTGCGGAATACCTGATCCCTCATCTCGAACAGATAACACTACTTCTTCCCCTTTACAGGCGGTAGTAATCCACAGTGTTTCCCCACCATTTACCATAGCCTCTAAACCATTCCGACATAAATTTAAAATTAGCTGACGAATTTCACTATCATTTAATAAGATCATGGGGACTTGATTCATCGTAAATACAATCTTCTTACCTAGCTTTGATGCATCAGCCTGCAAAAGAGGTTGTAATGAATTTAAAATTTCATTCAGATCTTGAAACTTAAACTCTGGTGTTTTCAGACGAGCTACCAACAAATATTCACTGAGAATTTCATTAGCACGATCCAATTCACTAAGCATCAACGTATAATAATCCTTATATTTCGCATTATATTCTTTCACGGATAATAGTTGAAGAAATCCGCGTACTGTCGTCATTGGATTTCGAATCTCATGGGCAATACCTGCCGCCATTTGTCCAATCAGTTTTAGTCGATCGAGTCGCACCATTTCGTTTTCCATATTCTTCTGATCCGTAATATCTTTATTCATTTCTAAAATTCCCACTGGTTTACCATTCACATCTTTTTTAAGCAACCAGCAACTTCTGACAACAATTAAACCACCATCTCGTTTGGTTTGAACCAATTCGCCCATCCATCGTCCATGCTCCATCAGTTCTTCATTGATTTCTTGCCGCGATTGTGGAAGCTGAGTATGTAGTAATACGGAAGCAATTTCACCTACAGCCTCTTCCTTCGTCCAGTTATATCCGAGCTCCGCACCATGATTCCAAAAAATAATCACTCCATCTAAATTAAGCTCAAAAGTATAATCTGGATCAAGATCCAACAACCTGACCTGTTCCTTCAGCATTTTCGTATATTCCTGGATTTTTTCTTGCTGTTGCCGCCGTTCTTGAATGTTACGGATAAAAACAGATAATCCCTCTTGTGAAGGATAAGCGTTGACCTCCACCCATTGATATATTATTTCTGAAAATATTTCAAACTGTACTGGCCTATTATTGCTTACTGCTTCTTTATATTCTCGATAGGCTACCGTTTCTTTTAATTGAGGAACCTCATCCCATAATACGTTACCAAGCAATTGTTCTTGTGACTTTTGCAATAAACCTTCAGCAGCTTGATTCACATAAGTAAACCGAGCTTCACTATCTAATGCAAAAAAACTATCTTGAATGCTTTCTAAGATATGAGTGATCTTATTATTGCTATATGTAAGTTCCACAGACAGTTTCTCTAACGTTGTATATGCTCTTGAAAACCTCGTTGATAAAGCAAGAGCCTGAAAGAAAATAAATACAAACAACCCTAGTGGCATCATGTCGCCAGTACAAATCATATCTTTGCTAAAAAGTATATCGTTAATCGCAGTGCCTAGGATGATAAACCCGCCCAAAACAAAACTACTTGCGCCCTCTTTCCCCTCTCGCAAGGCTTTAAACATCAATATTCCAACATAAAGGCAAGCGAGTAATGTAATACCATGATAAAACGGTAATGTGCCCGCAAAATATTTGACTGGTGAGAAAATAACCTGACCACTACAGAGCAAACTTACTACTTTAAAAAAGTTCACGATTTGACGTGGTGCACCATAACCATATAGATGATAGATCAATTCAATAAAAACAGGCACCGCTAAATAATAAGATAAATATTCTATTTTTAATAATATTTCCCAGTCCAAACTAGGAAAAATAGACAGTAGTGTCATTTCCCCAATAACCATCGTCCGGATGGCTATTAATAAGCAAAATAGACCAAAATAGAATACTGATTTATCAGTCCGTCGTAGTAAATAAAGTCCAAAATGATAGACCGTCATAATAAAAAAAATGCCGACTAAAAAAAATTGAATACCTAGCTTTCCTTCTCGTACCTTATGAACTGTTTCATCCGGTCCAATCGCCAGACTCGATTTAATACCACCTTTATCATGAGCAAAATTAGATACCTGAATCAATAAGTCAATATCCTGTTTGTCTGCATAAAAACTCACAATCTGTGGTAAATACCTCGGACTGCTTTCTCTAGATTCAGCTCCAACAATCCCGACGGAACGCAGTAGTTTGCCATTTACATATAAGTTATAAGCAGTTGCTACCTCAGGTAGCATAATGGCCAGATACCTGCCTGATTCATACAGTTTAATATGTAACCGATAGGTAGCATATCCTTCACCCGTAGGGCAGTTCGCTAATTTATAATAATTCCACTTACCAGGCACAGTAGCAAAATCTACCGACGATGGATTCTTCTGATCGATAAAATCCGTGGGTTCCAGCAATTGGTTCCAATAAAATTCCCACTCACCATCTAATTTAATAAGATCATGCCTCGTAAAATTACAATCCGATAAATCCAATACACCATTCACTGCTTGCGGAGATTTATTTATCATACTACCGTAGTAGAAATAGCTATACAAAACGCTGACTATAATAAGTACACTAATCGTGGTCAGCCACAATTGTTTTTTAGCCATAAAATTCGATATAGACATATCATGTCCTCCTCAACAGTTACTCAACATTCCCACTTTACCATCAAGCAATTGTTGTGTGAGCTTAGAACTTCGTCATTACTGCTATACGAAACTGATTTGCAGCATTGTTCATATTACCTTTTTCATAATAATCGCTAACTTCCAGCGATGTTTTGCTATTCATTTGATAGCGATAATAGATTGCCACCCCTTGCCATGTCGTATTCCCCGCCCAACGGGCAAAATCAGGTGCACCCCAGTTTCTAAATAGTCCCGAATTGGTACCTTGTCTAAAATAATTAATACTATAGCTACTCTTGTTATCCATTTTATGAGATATCCCAATGCCAAGTCCACTATTATATTGATCAGCATTTGAATAGCCAAATTCCGTATACGCTATGGTTTTAGCATCGAGGTAGTAACTAGCAAATAGAGAATAGGTATTGAGTACATCCTTATGAGGTGGATATAGCTTCGCCATTCTAGATGAATCTTGATCAATCGTAGCAATTTGTCGATAGGTTCCGCCAATGCTCAAACGCTGACTTACTTTGTGATCCATCTGCAATCCATAAAGATTCGCCTCTATTTTTTTTAGCGGTTGAAACAAACCACTACCAAGTCGTCCACCAATTAGCTTTAATGAATTATTACCCATTTTCCATATTGCTGTCAAGCCTGTCAATTGATTATTTTCGCCAACAGCATCGATGAGAGTACCTAATACCAAATTTTCTTGTCCTAACACCACATCTTGTCGACCTAATTTGAGAGTACCATTCTTGTATTTCCAATTGATTCCCCAACGATCAAAAGCGCCATCCGTGTCATATAAACCATTATTAGATCCTTTGCCAGCTGCCTGTTCTATTGCTAAACGACTATACAAACTTATATTTTCAGTCACAGGCACGTTTTCATTTAACCGTATACGTGTAATCGTAAAGGTACCTTTAGCTGGTGAGTCCGTATCACCACTGCGATTTTGTATCCGTATCCGAATATCACCATCGATTTCTACCGGTGCTGCCAATACATGAGTCCCTACAGATACTATAGCACTTACAATCGCTATCATCAGCTTTATTTTCAATGAATTCCCTCAACTTTCCTACTTATAATTACAAATTTCTACATATTTTTCACTATTCAGCATTTGGTTAAAAAATCCTTCTTTATATGTTTCTTAGTATAGAATTAAGACTTTTGTCCTAGTAGTAGAATATAGAATATAGATTGCTACCAATCTTAAATAGAAGTAGGCTTGGCAATCCATTTTTTGTTTGTTATAATAACAAGCAAAATACAAGAGGAATAAAGGTTATATCATATGAAAATAATATCATGGAATGTAAATGGCCTTAGAGCTTGCCTGGGCAAGGGTTTTATGGATTTTTTCAACAATATAAATGCCGATATTTTTTGTGTTCAAGAAACAAAAATGCTACCCGATCAAGTTCCGCTCGATCTGATCGGATATGAAAAGTACTGGAACAGTGCTGTCAAGAAAGGCTACTCTGGCACTGCTGTTTTCACTCGCATACCACCAAGATCCGTTACCTATGGAATGAATCTAGAAGAGCATGACCAAGAGGGTCGCATCATAACATTGGAGTTTGATGATTTCTACCTAGTTACCGTCTATACACCAAATTCCAAGCGAGAGCT
>CAXYVG010000086.1:0-14692 GCA_964292325.1 uncultured bacterium
CGAGGAACCTACAGCAAATTTCGATGGGAAATGCGCTGTAGGTTCCTCGTTTAATCTTCCACTTGCCATCTGCTGACTAGCAGAGGAAATTTGATTCACTTGATTTGATACTTCGGTAATTAAGCCAGCTATTATAGACAAATACCTTTTTCTTACTGTATCTTTCTCTTAGAACGATTCGCTGGTCAAAAATATCTGTTAAAATCTTGAATAATTTGGCAGGAATTCTTTGCGTTTTACGGAATTTTATACATGATATACTAAACTAAATGACTGAAATGGAGAGGTTTATAATCAGCGGTATCATTGTGCAAATAGTTAGCAGTTGGCTCAATATGTATGAGGATATATCCAATTTTTATCGGCAGATCATTTGGGGTGGACTACTAATTTTTGTCCTAATTTACAATTATGTTGCCAATGAACGTGAAAAAAAACAAGCAATGAAAGGGTGATAGTATGAATATTGAACAGATAATTGATCATACCATGTTGAAACCAGAAGCAACCCAAGAAACAATTCGTCGTTATTGTGCTGAGGCTCGGACTCATGGATTTGCCTCAGTTTGTGTCAATAGTTGTCATGCGCCGTTGGTTGCCTCGGAACTAAAAGGAAGCGAAGTTAAGACGTGCTGCGTTGTCGGTTTTCCATTAGGAGCGATGCTAACTGAGGCTAAGGCTTTTGAGGCTGAAGCTGCTGTAAAAGCTGGGGCACAAGAAATTGATATGGTTATCAATATTGGGGCAGTCAAAGATGGGAATATGGATTTTGTGATCGAAGACATTCGCAGAGTTGTTGAAGCGTCTAAACCTGCTATCGTCAAGGTCATCATTGAAACATGCCTGCTCAGTGATGAGGAAAAGATTGCCGCTTGTAAAGCCACTCTTCATGCCGGTGCAGCTTTTGTTAAGACCTCAACTGGTTTTAGTACAGGTGGAGCAACGGTGGATGATATCAAACTGATGCGTCAAACTGTTGGTAATCAGGCCAAGGTTAAAGCTAGTGGTAGTATCCGCACACATGAATTTGCCTGTCAACTGGCTGAAGCCGGCGCTGACCGTATTGGCGCAGGCAATGGGGTTGTTTTGCTGAAATAGTATTGAAGTTGTTACATATCTTTTGCAAAATAAAAAATCCACTGCCCAATATGCGGCAGTGGATTTTCTCAACTTTTTAGCAAAGTACATTGTAGGATTCTACAACACATTACCTACTAGCTCAATTCTGAGCAAGTGAAGTGTGCAGTTTTCTCTCGAATGTTATGCGGTCTCAATTTGGCTGTCTGCTTGTAAGCCTAATTTTAGAACGGCTTGTTTGCGCATTTTATATTTCATGATCTTTCCGGCGGCATTCATTGGGAATTCCGTGACGAAAGCAATATGGCGTGGGGTTTTATGTTTGGCTACATGGGAACGGATATAATCCTTGAGTTCATCGGCCGTTAATGTCATCCCATCTTTAAGGATTACAAATGCCATAATTTCCTCGCCATACTGTTTATCAGGTACACCGATTACCTGAACATCCTTGATTTTAGGGTGTGTATAGATGAAATCCTCGATTTCTTTCGGATAGATATTTTCGCCACCGCGAATGATCATATCCTTGATGCGGCCTGTAATTTTATAGTAGCCGTTTTCATCACGTCTTGCTAGGTCACCAGTATGAAGCCAGCCGTCTTTGTCGATGGCAGCTGCGGTTGCTTCGGGCATTTTATAGTAGCCCTTCATGATGTTATAGCCGCGGGCGACAAATTCACCATCTACATTGTCTGGTAAATCATCACCGGTTTTAGGATCGACAATCTTGCATTCAACGCCAGGTAGCGCACGTCCTACAGTGCTGACGCGCAAAGCAATAGAATCATCCACACGGCTCTGGGTACAGCCAGGGGCGGATTCAGTTTGCCCAAATACAATGGTAATCTGAGACATATTCATCTTGTCGACAACGTCTTGCATTACTTTAACAGGACAAGGGCTGCCTGCCATAATCCCTGTTCTCATATGAGAAAAATCTGTCTCGGGAAAATCTTCATGTCCCAGCATGGCAATAAACATGGTAGGAACTCCGTGGAAGCAAGTGATATTCTCCCGATTGATGCAGTCTAGTGATGACTTTGGAGAAAAATAAGGAATAGGCGATAGAGTAACGCCGTGTGTCATAGCGGCAGTCATGGCAAGCACCATACCAAAACAGTGAAACATCGGTACATGGAGCATCATACGATCCGCAGTGGACAGATCCATACAGTCGCCAATATTTTTTCCATTATTCACGACATTATAATGGGTGAGCATAACACCTTTTGGAAAACCGGTAGTCCCAGAGGTATACTGCATGTTGCACACATCATGTTTATTAAGAGAACGTTCGCGGCGATACACTTCTTCGAGGGAGGCTTTGCCTGACATGGCGATGGCTTCATTCCATGTCAGGCAACCGCTTTGTTTTGAATCAATCGTAATAATATTACGCAGGAAAGGTAATCGTTTGATATATAGGGGTTTATCTGCCTCAGCAGTTTCAAGTTCTGGGCAAAGTTCTTTCATAATGCTAACATAGTTTGAATCTTTATATCCGTCGATCATGACAAGCGTATGGGTGTCCGACTGGCGGAGAAGATATTCTGCTTCATAAATTTTGTAGGCTGTATTTACGGTAACAAGTACAGCACCAATTTTGATCGTTGCCCAAAAGGTGATGAACCATTGGGGAATATTCGTTGCCCAGATGGCAACGTGGTCACCGGATCTGACGCCTAGTGCAATCAGTGTACGGGCGAAGGTATCAACATCGTCTCGAAATTCAGAGTAGGTTCGGGTATAATCCATTGTAGTGTAGCGAAAAGCATAGTGATCAGGAAATTCATTGACCATTCGGTCAAGCACCTGAGGGAAGGTTGCATCAATCAGTGTATCCTTCTCCCAGACATATTTACCTGTGTTGGTATTATTGTCAAACAGACGGTCTTCTGTTGTCGTTGTTTTAATAAAATGACTCATATAATTTGCGAAATTTGGAAACACTACGCCTGCATCATCAAGGTCTGGTATCCAGTGTTTTCCCCATTCTAGTGAAATATAGCCATCATATTTAATTGAGTTTAAGGCTAGTATCATAGAGTCAATTGGTAAATCTCCTTCACCCATTACACGGTACTGGATGGTTCCATTCTCGACGATAGAATCCTTGATATGCACATATTTAATGTAGGCTCCCAAATTTTGTACCGTTTGGCTAGGGGTCTCGCCGGCAAAGCGGTAGGGGTGATGCAAGTCCCATAGAGCAGCCACAGCATCGCTTTCTACTTGATTCAGTAGTTTGCATAGACGAGCAGTATCCGAATACACACCATTTGTTTCTATCAGTAGAGTCACGCCATTCTCTTCTGCGATTGGAATTAGGCGCTGCAATGCATCAAATACAATATTGTCATCTACTTCTCCATTTGGTTGTGGTTCCATGTCAGCTAGAATACGGACGTAAGGAGTTCCAAGCTGACTGGCGAGTTCAATATATTGCACAAGTTCTTCATGATTTTCATTCGCTTTTTCCGCGAACTTCAAGCAAGAACTGGAAGAAAGGCAAGGAATTTGGAGGCGTAAATCCGATAGCCTTTTGACTGTCTGAGGGATTTGCGCTAAGGTGAAAGGTTGTGCTTGAACGGCAGATATTTCATTGCCCAGTCCACGGATTTCAATACCATCAAACCCAAAGTCTTTGGCCATGGAATAAATATCTGTCCAACTAAAATCAGGACATCCAAGGGTTGAAAAAGCAAGTTTCATTATAGTCTCCTAACAAATATTTTTTAAAAAACTCATAATCGGTATGATTATGATCTATACTGAGCAACAAAAAACTTTTATCTTTAAGCATTTTTGCTTCACTTCTAGAATAATTATAGTGTACTAGAACAGTTTCGTTCGCAACTATATTAGAAATAATTATATAAATAATTTCCAATATAGTAAAGAAAAATATATCGTTTTTGACTGCGATAGCAACTAAAAACGATATATTTTAGAAATAAAAAACTAGATTTGTGAGTAGTCTTTCAAACCTAGTTTTGTGAATTGTTCTGTTTATTTTCCTTAGATTCCTGTGTCTTAAAACTAAACGCATTGGATACAATAGGCATAGTTATATTGGGATTATTGCTTGGTATGATGTAGCTAGTTCCTCCGTAAGTTTTAGTAAGCAGTTTATCTTTTTCTAAAGAAGTGATAAAATAATAAAATCAAATAATTGGGAGGTAATGTAATGAAATTTTTTATCGATACTGCCAATGTGGAAGATATTAAAAAAGCAAATGCAATGGGTGTTATCTGTGGGGTTACAACCAATCCATCACTAATTGCCAAAGAAGGCCGTGTTTTTGAAGAAGTGATTGCAGAAATTGCAGCGATTGTAGATGGACCTATTAGTGGTGAAGTAAAAGCAACTACAGTAGATGCTGCTGGAATGATTGCTGAAGGACGAGAAATTGCCAAGATTCATAAAAATATGGTTGTTAAAATCCCAATGACATTAGAAGGTCTTGCAGCTGTAAAAGTACTTTCGGCTGAAGGTATTAAAACAAATGTAACATTGGTATTTAATCCTACTCAAGCATTGCTTGCAGCAAGAGCAGGGGCAACCTATGTTTCTCCATTCTTAGGGAGATTAGATGATATTGGCGCTTCTGGCAGTGACTTAATTAGAACGATTGTTGATATTTTCCGTATACATCAAATAAAAACTGAAATTATCTCAGCAAGTGTTCGTCATGCGATACATGTTATTGAATGTGCGGAAGCAGGAGCTGATATCGCTACTGTACCATACAATGTAATTGTTGCAATGGCAAAACATCCGTTAACAGATCAAGGTATTGAAAAATTTCAAGCTGACTATAAAGCGGTATTTGGTGATAAGTAAGGTCTGGTAGTGAATTTTTCAATTTGTGGCACAGACATGATTGTAATCTTGCAAGTGGCGGATCAGCACCTAAGGTAGTTCGGATTATGGAACTTGAAGAAGAATATGTAAAGAACTTTTAAAAATAGACATAATACCTTATAATGATAAAGAGAAGAAGACGTAGGAGGATTTTTAATGTCAAATATTGATACACAATCTGTAAATGCAATCAGAGTTTTATCTGCTGATGCTGTGCAACAAGCAAATTCCGGTCATCCAGGACTACCACTTGGTGGTGCAGCTATGGCTTATGAACTTTGGGCAAAACATATGAACCATAATCCGAAAAATCCAAAATGGAACAATCGTGACCGTTTTATTCTTTCGGCTGGGCATGGTTCTGCCTTGCTATATTCTTTGCTTCATCTATTTGGCTATGGCCTTACGAAAGAAGATCTAGCGAACTTTAGACAGGATGGTTCTTTAACGCCAGGTCATCCAGAGTATGGTCATACTGTAGGTGTTGAAGCAACTACTGGACCACTTGGTGCAGGCATGGGTATGGCAGTTGGTATGGCAATGGCCGAAACACACTTAGCTGCAGTATTTAATGAGCCAGAATATCCAGTGGTTGATCACTATACTTATGTATTGGGTGGCGACGGCTGTATGATGGAAGGTATCACATCAGAGGCTCTCTCTCTTGCTGGTACACTTGCACTCGATAAACTGATCGTATTTTACGATAGCAATAAAATTTCCATTGAGGGTTCGACAGATATTGCGTTTACAGAAGATGTAGCAAAACGTATGGAAGCATTCCATTTTCAAGTACTTACAGTAGAAGATGGTAATAATCTAGAGGAAATCGGCAAGGCCATTGAAGCAGCAAAAGCCGAAACAACAAAACCAAGCTTTATCATTGTGAAAACGCAAATTGGCTACGGATGCCCAACCAAACAAGGGAAAGCAAGTGCGCATGGTGAACCATTAGGACCAGACAATATTAAAGCACTGAAAGAAAATCTAAACTGGCCAAGCCAAGAGGCTTTTTATGTACCAGATGAGGTATATGAAAATTACAAGAAGATTGCACAGGAAAAAGCAGTAGTAGAAGAAACTTGGAATACATTATTTGCTAAATATATAGCAAAATACCCAGAAAAGAAAAAACTTTGGGATAAATATTTTTCTGAAGATCTAACAGCAAACCTGCTAGAAAATGAAGAATTCTGGGCATATGAAGATAAAGCAAATGCAACAAGAAATCTTTCCGGCGTTATGATCAATAAAATCAAAGATATCATACCAAACCTTATTGGCGGTAGTGCTGATCTTGCACCTTCTAACAAAACCGCAATGAAAGGGGCAGGCGATTACAGTAAAGACAACTATGCAGGCAAAAACCTACATTTTGGTGTAAGAGAATTAGCGATGGCAGCTATGGCGAATGGTATAGCATTACATGGCGGTCTTAAAACGTATGTATCCACTTTCTTTGTATTTAGTGACTATGTAAAACCAATGGCAAGACTTGCAGCTTTGATGGGATTACCAGTCGTTTATGTGTTAACTCATGACAGTATTGGTGTAGGAGAAGATGGCCCAACTCATGAGCCAATCGAACAACTTGCTATGCTAAGAGCAATGCCAAATTTCAACGTATATAGACCAGCTGATGCAACTGAGACAGCAGCAGCTTGGTATGCAGCTATTTCCAGTAACACAACACCAACGGCACTTGTACTTACAAGACAAAATATACCGCAACTACAAGGCAGCAGCAAAGATGCACTGAAAGGCGCTTATGTCCTTCAAGATGCAAGTAAAGCAACTCCAGATGCAATTATCATTGCAAGTGGATCGGAAGTAGAACTTGCAGTACATGCAAAAGTAGAACTTGCTAAGGAAAACATTGATGTAAGAGTTGTAAGTATGCCATGTATGGACGTATATGAACAACAAGATGCAGCATATAAAGAAAGCGTATTGCCAAAAGCAGTTAGAGCAAGAGTTGCAGTAGAAGCACTTTCTGACTTCGGTTGGGGAAAATACATAGGCTTAGACGGAAAAACAGTAACAATGACAGGTTTCGGTGCATCCGCACCAGCAGAGATATTATTTAAAAAATTCGGCTTTACAACTGAGAATGTAGTGAAGGCTGTAAAAGAAGTTTTATAAAGTATAAAAAAAGTAGGGATATCTGCGTAAGTTGCAGATATCCCTACTTTTTTTGGTCTGATAAAATTGTTGTTAGCATTTTTTGTAGTTGTTGCATTGTATGTATCATTTGTTGGTTTTGCATCTGTAGATCGTTAATCTGTTGTTTCATTTTTTCTTGCTCAATATGTTGTGATTGACTCATATTTGTTTGTTTACTTTGGGTGTTTTCTTTCTCCTCGGCTTCTTGAATACTAATTAAAGACGAAGTCGTAAATAAGGCATCCCCTATATCAATTAGAAAATTACCAAGTGTCTCTTGTTCATCAGAAGTTAATTCAGTAGCGAACTGTATGCCAATTACTGTTGGGAGGAGTGCGACGGTTTCCATATCTAATGATTGCAAATAGTTTACTGCCGACTTTAAATGCGACATTTTCAAAACCGCCTTCCATAATGCTTTGCTATTGAAATCAATATGCCATTTTGATGCGTGAAAATAGTATAATAAATAGTATGGAAGTAGATACTAAAAAATAATAGAATGCTTATGATTTTTATTTTGTGCGAAAGAAAAAATGCGATATAAAAATACAAAAGAGGGAAGGAGATACAATGATAGAGAGGCAAGCGCAAAGCGCAATCGGATGGAACTTGGATAATAGTTATGCCCGTCTGCCTACATCTTTTTTTACCAACTTGACTCCTAAGATTGTACCAGCACCGAAATTAATCGTTCTCAATGAAATGTTGGCAACATCGCTGGGTCTAAACATAGAGGCATTAAAGCAGCCAGAGGGCATAGAAGTGCTCGCTGGTAACCGAATTCCGGAAGGGGCTTCTCCTATTGCTCAAGCGTATGCGGGACATCAATTTGGGAATTTTACATTGCTTGGGGATGGACGGGCTATGTTACTTGGTGAGCAAATGACTCCGAGTGGTGAGAGAGTCGATATTCAGCTTAAGGGTTCAGGGCGAACGCCATATTCTCGGCGGGGGGATGGCCGGGCTGCTCTTGGACCAATGTTACGTGAATATATTATTAGCGAAGCAATGCATGGACTTGGTATTGCGACTACTCGTAGCCTAGCAGTAGTGACAACCGGGGAGACCATTATTCGCGAAGCTGCAGAGCCCGGTGCCATTTTGACTCGTGTGGCTGCTAGCCATTTGCGTGTTGGTACCTTTGCATATGCTTCACAATGGGGGACTCGCGAGGAACTTAGGATTCTAGCCGATTATACATTACAGCGGCATTTTCCTGAGGTTGAAATGGATCAAAACCGCTATCTTTCTCTACTTCAAGAAGTGATCAAACGCCAAGCGGCATTGATTGCTAAATGGCAATTAGTTGGTTTTATTCATGGGGTCATGAATACCGATAATATGACACTGAGTGGAGAAACCATTGATTATGGTCCTTGTGCTTTTATGGATGTTTATGACCCGGAAACGGTATTTAGTTCGATTGATATTCATGGTCGTTATGCTTATGGGAATCAGCCCCAGATTGCTGGGTGGAATCTGGCGCGATTTGCTGAAACCTTATTGCCACTCTTACATAGCAATCAGGAAGAAGCAGTCAAACTGGCTCAGGATGAAATGTTAAAGTTTGCTGAGTTGTATCAACGTAACTGGCTGACAGGCATGAGAGGAAAATTAGGAATATATAATGAGGAGGTAGAGGATGAATCCTTAATCCAAGACCTCCTAAGTATGATGCAAAAATATCGCGGAGATTATACCAATACCTTCCGTGCATTAACAGCTGATAAGCCAGAGGATACGGCCTTATTTGGTACGGAAGAATTTTCTAAGTGGCATGAATTATGGCAGGCGAGACTTGGCAGGCAGCAACAATCGAAAGTCTCCTCGCAGCAGTTGATGAAAAATTGCAATCCCGCGATCATTCCTCGCAATCACCAAGTAGAAGCTGCACTAGAGTCGGTAGTAAAACAAGGAGACTATAACGTGATGAAGAAATTTCTTGCTGCGCTTTCAACTCCTTACGCTTATTCTCCCGAGCAGGCTGCTTATTGTACATTGCCTACCTCTTCCGCTCATCCATACCGGACCTTTTGTGGCACCTAATCGTGATTGTATTTAAGTATTTCTATATCTAGATAACATAATAACTCCTGCCAATTTGCATATGAATTGGGCAGGAGTTTTGGCGTTTTGTAGGAATACATATAGTGAAAAGTAAATAGATTATAGATAGTAACATAATTTTATAGAAAGGTAGGAAAACTATGATAAGAATAGGGGTAATCGGACAATCAGGAGAGGTATCGGCTGCGATATGTAAAATTTCTGAAGAGGTTGGGCGAGAAATTGCTGCGCGAGGAGCTATACTTCTTACTGGTGGAACAAACGGGGTCATGGAAGCTGCTTCCAGAGGAGCAAAACAGACCAATGGAATGGTTGTAGGTATTCTTTCTGGTGATGCATTAGATGGTGCCAATGATTATATAGATGTTCCGATTACGACAGGGCTTAATTATGACTATAGAAGTCTCATTTTGATTCACTCCGTTGATGCTGTTATTATGATTGCTGGGGCGAACGGGACATTGGGCGAATTATCAGCCGCGTATTTGAATCGCAAGCCGATTGTCGTCATTGAAGCCACTGGTGGCTGGGCGGCAAAAATTCGTAGTATGGCTTATGATGGTGAATATCTTGATGAACGCAAATGGGTGAAGATGGATTATGCTAGTACGGCAAAAGAAGCTCTTGATATAGTGATGGAACGAGTGCAACAACAGACAATAGTAAAAGAAAAGATAGAACGGGTTGATGGAGATTGATACTCCCCACAGAGAAAATTAGGGGCTTTTTGATGATGAAATGCCAGGTCAAGATAGTGGGTTAGTATCTAAAATCCAGCAAGCCCAAAACCAATAAAAAGACAATGACAGTTAAAATAGTAGATATCATAAGTTACACCTTCTTTGTCTTACATTATAAGGTAAATGTATGACAAAAATATGACAACTATGCATCTTTGTTTTTTCCCTTTACTTGCTCTAAGAATGCATTCAATAGTGCTGTATTCTTAGGACGATTGGCATATTGATAGCTAAAATTATTATTATTTGTTTGGTTACTTTGTTCTCTAGATTTCTTTAATCCAAAGGCGTCATTCGCCTTATTTACTTTTTTCTGACCCATAAGTATCACCTCCCCAGTGTTGTTTTTGACATGCAAATTGAATATATGCGAGTAGAAAAGCAGAGGGGATGTATGTTACACTATTTTTAAAGTGACAATTTTGCTATTTTTAAAGCACTTTCCAGGCTTTTCGTTGATGCTATAAATCCTGCTTTGTGGCAAAATATAGCATCTTCTATTTGAATGATAGAATTTATTTCTTCACTTGATTTTCCTCTAATGGATTCTAATAGATCTTTTCTGGCTTCAAAAGTATCAGCCGTTTTCTTTACCGTCTGAACTTTATACTCGTCATTATTATCCCCTGGAGAAATAACGAATAATACCTCGTTATTTACATCGATTCTAAGTAGCTGTTGTAGCCAAGGGCAACCGGTTTGTAAAACCATTATTTCAGGAATCGTTCGATTGGCAAAGGCTTCATTGATGATGATCCTTGCTTTTATAATAGCAGCTTGTCTATGGATGATTTTTTTTATAACCTCAGTAGCATAATGGGTCGCTTCTTCGAACGCTTCATCTTTAGAATCTTTTGAATCCCATGTAGGATTGAAATTTTGTATGATATCCGTGATGGAAGTTACTTTAATATCTGATTTTATATCAATGCCATTGTCAGTAGCATCAATCCCTTGTATTAAATTTTTGTCAACATAATCAAAAATTGAGTTGATATCATTTTCTTCAAATTGAGGGTTAAACGTTTGTATGACTCTAGGACCAAACTCTCTCCAGACTAAACCGCAAGCGGCATAGGGAATATTATTTTCTCTAACTTCTTTATTTAGTTGGTGATGATCGAATTCTCCGAGCGATATGTCATAAACAAAGTCGAGTTTGCTAAGTAGATCTTCATCTCTGGTTCTTGTTACCTTGATATCTCCAAGTAGTAATCTAAGTATAGCGGTCGCCATAACATCATCCGCATGAAATTTTCCGCTATGTGTTCCTAGTGTTTTAATATTTTTTTCATTAATCATAATGTACCCTTTCTTAGTTGAATTATTTATTACTATTATATATATAGTATAGCACTGTTTAGGAAGTTTCTATTCTATAATAAGAAGAGATGAAATAAATGTCAAATTTCAGTAAACCCTCTCGTATTTATTGCTATTTTGGTATATGATAATTCATATACATCAAACGTAACAATAAAATAATTTATTAATGCTTACCTATTACGACTTAATTCTATGAAATGTGCAATCGGTAAGTATTATGATGATGACAAAAGGAGAGTGTTGAAATGGGTTGTAGAGTGATTAATAATATAGAAGTCAATGTTAGCGGTGGTTCGATTCAGAGCGAAGAATTATCAGCTTATCTTACGCAGGTGCAAGCTAAGCAACGATATAAAATAGTGAAAGCAGACGTTGCTGTAGATGGCGATTATGTCGATGTGAATTACACTACAGAGCAAGTCCCTTTTGAGAGAATTCGCAGGATTACAGGTTATTTGGTAGGTACTACTGCCAAATGGAACAATGCAAAGAAGGCTGAATTAAGAGATCGTGTGAAACACGGTTAATCATAACGAAAACAGTGAATTCAAAGCACCGTCTTCTTTTGACGGTGGTTTGAATTTTGTAATTTATCCGTTGTCGGGTGTTGAGGTGAGAGGTTGTTTACTTTATTTAAAAATGTTCCCAAGACCATTTGGCTCATTGCACTAGGTCATTTGGTTGCTGATTTATCGCCCGGTGCCCTTTATGTAGCACTGCCGTTTTTAAAAGCCAAGTTTGCTTTATCATATGCTGAAGTCAGTGCAGTTGTATTAACGCAGAATATAGCATCTTCTATCAGTCAACCGTTGTTTGGATATTTAAGTGATCAAAAACATCGTCCTTGGTTGATGCCGATGGGGTGTATGACTACGGGTATATTTATGGCTGCATCATTATTGGTCCCGAATTATTATCTTGTTATGGTATGCACCGCCATTAGTGGTTTGGGCAATTCTGCTTTTCATCCTGAAGCTGCGAAAATAGTAAATTTTGTTGGTGGACGAGAAAAGGGGAAAGCGGTTAGTCTTTTTTCATTAGGAGGCTATGCTGGTGTCGCCTTGGGATCTATGTTGCTAGCTGTACTGTTGCTCGACGGGCAAAGTCCTCGCATCCTTATCTATACGCTACCTAGTTTTTTGATTGGTATTGCTTTATTTTATGAAATGAATAAAATAAAGCAACCAGAAGTCAAAAGCAAAGGGAGCTTGGGAACGCTGAAGGAATGTGTCAATTGGCCCCTCTTAGCGTTACTTGGTATGATTTTGACGCGAGCTACTGTTACATCAGGAATTAGTACGTTTGTACCCTTATACTATGTTTCTTATTTAGGAGGAAGTCAGATCTATGCCAGTTCGCTTTTGACGATATATTTATTATCAGGGGCAGTCGGAACGATGTTTGGTGGAATTTTGAGTGACAAATATGGTAGTAAGCAGGTTATGTTATATTCTATTTTGCCAATTGCGTTGTTAATGTATTGCTTTTTGTCGGCCAATGGTATCTGGGTTTTTATCATTTTAGCATTTGCTAGTATTTTGTTGTCCGCTACTGCGACCAGTAGTTTGCTATTGACGCAAAAAATGATGCCCCAAAATATAGCGATGGCTTCGGGCTTTACTCTTGGTTTTAGTGTAGGGCTCGGAACCATGGGTGTTTTGGGCTTGGGATGGGTTGCAGATCATTGGGGAATCACCTTTGTTTTTGATATTCTAGTGTTACTGCCCATCATTGGCTTTATCCTTACTTTATTTATACGGGATCCAGAAAGGAAACTTTCTATGCGTGAGATAAGAAGTTGAGTGATGAAATGGCCGTTATTGATATGTTCTCTGAAGCTTCCGGCGATCTGCTGGAAGCTTTTTTGTACTTTACATTTCTTTCTAAGAGTTATATTATATTAATAGTTAACTTAATTATTAAATGTGGTTAACTATTAATAGGATCTTGGCAAATAGGAAACAAGGGGACGGTTATTCTGTCTTTCAAACGGTTAATTGAATTAGTACTGATAGCATACTTTTACTAAATAAGTACAGGAGGAAAATTTGGACATGAAACTTACATTACGTGAAATGATTCTTGTTGCTTTTTTTGCGGCACTGAC
The DNA here is from genome assembly GCA_964292325.1 of uncultured bacterium. GTDB lineage: Bacteria > Bacillota > Negativicutes > DSM-13327 > DSM-13327 > CTSoil-075. The sequence goes on from CAXYVG010000086.1 coordinate 13,352, forward strand.
GGCAGTAGGGGGATTTATAAAAATTCCAACTCCGATTGTACCCTATACATTGCAGTTTGTATTTTGTGCATATTCGGGGCTATTACTCGGTGCACGAAAGGGACTTTACTCACAGGCTGTTTATATTAGCATTGGTCTGATTGGTATCCCGGTGTTTGTCAATGGTGGTGGACCTAGTTATGTATTGCAACCAACTTTTGGCTATTTGATTGGGTTTGGCATATGTGCTTACACCGTTGGCAAACTAACAGAGATATATGCTGAAAAATTGACATTTATCAAGATATTTGGTGCGGTATTACTGGGACTTTTCTTTGTCTATCTAGTAGGAGTAGGTTATCTATATGCCATTGTAAATCTCTATTTACATAAAGATATGGCCATTCTAAAAGCCATTGCCGTAGGGTTTACTCCATATATCATACCTGATGTATTTTGGTGTATCATAATAGCTTATACAGGAGTGAAAATTATACCGATTCTTCGCAGACTCAATTTGCGAGCCTAAAGAAAATGATAAAGCAAAGAGGATTCTTCTTACTAATAAAGAACCAGAAATATCTCAAATTTTAGAGAAATTTCTGGTTCTTTATTATTTAAGTCCTTAACGTGGCCAGCAACCTTGTCTGGGCCAACAGAACCGTCGAGGTGAGCAATGGTGGCGAGGAGAGCAGGCGAAGCCGAAACCAAAGCCTAATCCTAAGAGTAAGCCTAAACCTAATAGGGAATTTCGTTCATCTTCTGACCTGTTTTCCCAGTCTTCTATTGTGGGTTCTCCCCAGTTTCTATACATATTACAGTAGCACCTCCTAGTTACATAAGAAATATAAAAATTTCTTTTATACATAATATGTTTGATTGTAAATGATGGTGATTCATTTGTTATTTATCATTATAGTAGAGGAATTTATTATTTTTTAGCGAAATGTATAAACTTCATAAAAATATTATAGTAAGAGGGGATAGGTAGTATGAAAGTATTTGTCTGTAATTGTTTTCCTCATGAGCTTGAATTTGGTGGTATAGCTGTGGCAGAGACTGAACTAGATGCAAAAAAACAATTAAAAGAATTGGTTGTAAAAGCAGGATGGGTTACTGATTTGGATAGTATTCAGGTAGTAGAACTAGATGTAAGTAAACCGAATGCAATACTAGTAGATCCAGTTCAAGCATCTTGAAATAGGAAAAAGGCAAGCTAATTATAGCTTGCCTTTTTCTTATCCTTAAGAAAGAAGGATAATTCATCTCCTTTAAGTAAACAACTCTTGAACAGAACATTTGTTCTGTAGTATAATGAAAGCAATAAGGTGGTGATGAATGTGGATGTTTTTGATAAACTGA
>CAXYVG010000087.1:0-14527 GCA_964292325.1 uncultured bacterium
GCGCAGACCGAAGTCTTAGTTGCCCTTACTTAGAATCAAGAAAGTGTTATACTTTCTGATTCCGCTAAAAAACCTGTTTGCTTGGCAAACAGGTTTCCGTTGTCTCATAAAACTTATCGAGGTTCAACAATGAAACGAATTGCAGTGCGCTCCTCACCATCAATGAAAATTTCGGTAAAAGCAGGAATCGTGATCAAATTAATACCATTAGGCGCAACAAATCCACGGGCAATCGCAACTGATTTTATCGCTTGATTGACCGCCCCAGCTCCCACTGCCTGAACTTCAGCAGTACCTCTTTCTCTTAATACCGCAGCCAAAGCGCCTGCTACAGATTTAGGATTTGATTTTGCAGATACTTTTAGAACATCCATTATGTAACCTCCTTTTGGTATCAGGACTTACTATACTCTATAGTATTCTGCTTTTCGCTAATCATTCCTTATTGACCAAATTAAAGATGAAGTAACATTTTTTTATTGATTACATAACAAATACCTTGACATTCAATCAAAATCTCATCGAGAGATTGACCATCTGCCTTTAGAGTAAGATGATCCATATTGTATATGCTCGTTAGCTTCTTAATATTACAATTAGCTAGACCTCTAATTTTAGAAGTATCTCGAGAATGGTGATGAATGAGCATGGTCATGCGTTGCTGATTCGGTGCAATACTTTCCACTGCATGAGCCATCATCAGATAAAAAAGATAAGAATCTACCATTTCTCCGAAAGCAGGATGATAAGGACCAGCAAGTACTACATCATGACTCGAGAGGTCTTCTGTTGCCTGAAGTCCTGTGCGAATGACGGGAATTTTATATTGCAGAAACAGTAGTTTTAAGAAAGCGGCACGTGCTGTCCCCATCAATAAAGATAGTGGCGTATACCTTCCATCATAATACATATCTGCTAACTTGGTATGAGCAATCACAACGGTAGGATAAATACGTATGAAGTTAGGAGCAAGCTGTAATACACCTCTAGCAGTAGTAATTAAACTGCTCCAATCTTCACCTGGTAGTCCTGGCATTAATTGAATACCACACTGCAGTCCTAGCTTTTTAATAACAGCAACAGCTTGTATTACATCGCCATAGGTATGACCTCTATCACTTGCTTTTAGAACTTCATTATCAAGAGATTGTACACCGAGCTCAATAATAGAAACTCCAAAGTCAATCAGATTTTGTACAATCTCATCATTAATATAATCCGGCCGGGTAGACAAGCGAATGGCATGAATTCTTCCTCGCTGCAATGCGCTATATGCTGGCTTAAGTAACGCTTGCTGGATGCTAGTATCAAGAGCCGTGAAGCTTCCACCATAAAAGGCCACTTCGATACGACGCTTCTCTGTTATTCTGGCTATATGTTGATCAATAATACCCGCTACTTCCGCAGGTGTTACTGGTGTTCCTCGACCAGTGATTTTTTGCTGATTACAAAATACACAGGCATGAGTACAACCATAATGAGGGATAAATATGGGAATAATATAATGCTTCATAACTGCCTCCCCAAAATGAACAAGAAAAGACTTGGCCTACGCCAAGTCTTAGACCCAGGCAAAAGCCTTAGTCATTTATGATCTTTAGTTTAATTAGTGCCTGTTTCGCTGCGTGTTGTTCGGCTTCTTTTTTACTCTTCCCTAGCCCACTACCTAACTGATTGGAATTTACTATAACTGCTACGTTAAATAATTTATGATGGTCAGGACCACTCTCTTCTACAATTTCATAAATGATTTTACTGTCGGTTTGTTTTTGGATCACCTCTTGTAGCAACGTTTTATAGTCTTTTACATACTCACCACGTTCTACAGACAATAAATCAGCTTGAAGTTGTTGCAGTACAAAATGTGTAGCAGCTTCAAAACCATTATCCAAATAAATAGCACCAATGATTGCTTCAAAAGCATCTGCTAAAATCGAAGTTCGTTCACGACCGCCAGAACCCGCTTCTCCTTTTCCTAAAAATAGATATTCACCAACTCCAAGTTCTGCAGAGCAACGAGCCAAAGTTGGTTCACATACGATGACAGCTCTAGCTTTCGTTAGCTCTCCCTCAGGAAGAGTAGGAAATTGGCGAAATAAATATTCACTTACTATTACATCAAGTATTGCATCACCTAGAAATTCTAATCGCTCATTATGCAAAATAGTTGCATTCTTGCATTCATTTGCATAAGAAGTATGAGTAAGAGCTTGATGTAATAAAGTAAGTTTAGTAAAATGTAAGCCTAATTTAGCAGAAAACTTTCGTAATACATCCATTCTATGCTTATTTAGTATTTCATTCATATCAAATTAGCTTTGAAATTTTTTCAATAAGATAGTCGCATTATGTCCACCAAAGCCGAAAGAATTGGATAATGCTACGTTGACTACTTGCTTGCGCGCTACATTTGGAACATAATCAAGGTCTAACTCTTCATCAGGATTCTCAAGATTAATAGTTGGCGGAATGATATCATTTTCTAAGGTTAAAGCCGTGATAATGCCCTCAATTCCACCAGATGCGCCAAGCAAATGTCCAGTCATTGATTTCGTAGAGCTAACAGCGATTGTCGATGCATGAGCACCAAATAAGGTTTTGATTGCCATGGTTTCCAGTTTATCTCCTAAAAGAGTCGAAGTACCATGAGCATTAATATAATCCACATCTTCTGGCTTAATACCAGCATCTTTAAGAGCCATTGCCATACATTTTGCTGCTCTTGCACCTTCAGGGGCAGGTGCAGTCATATGATAGGCATCCGCATTTGAACCATAACCAATTACCTCAGCATAGATGTGTGCTCCTCTTGCAGTGGCATGTTCTAACGATTCAAGAATAACAATACCTGCTCCTTCACCCATTACAAAACCATCACGGCCTTTATTAAAAGGACTAGATGCTTTTTCTGGTTCATCATTGCGTGTAGACAACGCCTTCATCGAACAAAAACCAGCGATAGCAACCGGTGAAATAGCAGCTTCCGTACCGCCTGCAACCATTACATCAGCGTCACCCCGTTGTATAACCTTAAACGCATCACCAATTGCATTGGTACCAGTTGCACAAGCAGTCGTTACCGAACTACAAGGACCTTGCAAACCAAAAGTAATGGAAGTTTGCCCAGCAGCCATATTTCCAATCATCATTGGTACAAAGAATGGACTTACGCGGCCTGGGCCTTTGTCAAATAAATTGCTGAACTGATCGTGTAATGTATCCATACCACCAATACCTGTACCAATCATAGTACCAATGCGTTCACGATCTTCCTTCTCAAGATCTATTTTTGAATCTTCAAAAGCCATTTTCGTAGCAGAAACTGCAAATTGAGTAAACCGATCCATTCGCTTTGCTTCTTTTTTGTCGATATATTGTGCTGGATCAAAATCAGTAACCTCACCAGCAATCTGCGTAGTATATTGACTTGCATCAAAGCGAGTGATTTTTTTAATACCCGATTTTCCAGCTATAAGAGATTGCCAAAAAGCATCTTTACCAATACCTATAGGTGTGATTGCACCTATTCCTGTAATTACAACTCGTTTTTTCAAATACACTCACCTCACGTTAATTTATTGTTTCAGCTTCCTCTAAGATATTTTTAAAAATGTCCTCAACAGATAGTATTTTATCTATTTTATGAATGTACTCACCAGTAAATACCAGTCCTGTTTCCACATCACCCTGTTGTGCACGAATTAATGCTTTTATAATGCAAAAGTTCTTTAGGCAATGTTTTAAACATCCATCACAGACTTCAGGAGTTGGTGCCGCACTTTCAATAATTTTCTCTGCAAATGGATTTCGCAATGCGCGACCAGGTAGCCCAACGGGACTATTGATTAGTACAATATCTTCTGCTGTGGCTTTTAAATAAAATTCTTTTAATGCCGGAGCGGCATTCGATTCAATACTGGCAGCAAACCGAGTTCCCATTTGCACACCATCTGCACCAAGTTTAAGTGTTGCTACAACATCTCTACCATTCATAACACCACCGGCACCAATAACGGGGATTGTCACTGCTTTTTTGATATCGGGAATTAAAGAATGCATGGCCTGATCGGTTCCTAGATGTCCACCAGCTTCCTTACCTTCCACAATGACAGCTGCAGCTCCTAATTTTTCGGAAATTTTTGCTAACTTAACAGACGATACAATCGGTACAATCGGTGTGCCAGATTCTTTACCAAGACCAAAGACATCTCGGGAAAAACCTGCACCAGCAACTACGATATCAATACCTTCATCAATGGCTGTTTTTACAATACCAGCAAATTGCCTAGCGGCAACCATTACATTGATTCCAATGATACCTTTTGTCAGAGAACGAGCCAAACGTATTTCTTTACGTAATTCGTCAAAACTCATACCAGAAGCAGCAATAAGTCCGATACCACCAGCTTCCGCTACCGCAGCAGCTAAAGGCGCAGTAGAAATTCTAATTGCCATTCCACCTTGGATAATGGGCACACGGGCCACTAAATGACCTATTTTAAGTGTTGGAAGTTTCAAGTTACACTGCCTCCATTCGCTAGAACATGATATTTTAAGAAAGTCCCGCGAAAATCATTCTTTCACGGGACTTTCCTTTTCTGAATACAAAAGAATTATGCTTGCTTTTCTTTTTCTATGTATTCTACAGCATCTTTTACAGCTTTCATTTTTTCAGCTACTTCATCAGGAATCTCAATGTTAAATTCCTCTTCAAAGGCCATAATTAACTCAACAATGTCAAGAGAATCAGCACCTAAATCATCGATGAAAGTGGAATCCATGCTAACGTCAGCATCTTCAACGCCAAGTTGTTCAACAGAAATTTGTTTAACTTTATCAAAAGTTGTCACTCTATTCACCTCCTTTCAACAGGGTCTTTTTTACATTACCATACCACCATCAACATTTAACGTTTGCCCAGTGATATAACTTGCTGCATCTGATACTAAAAACATAACTGCCTCTGCCACTTCTTCAGGATGCCCTAATCGAGCAGCTGGTATGTTACGAATAAACTCTTCTTTCACTTGGTCAGATAAGACGGCAGTCATATCTGAATCAATAAATCCTGGGGCAATTGCATTGACCGTGATACCTCTAGAAGCCAATTCTTTTGCCATTGATTTTGTAAATCCGATAACGCCAGCTTTAGTAGCAGCATAATTAGCTTGCCCAGCATTGCCCGTTAAGCCAACAACAGATGCCATATTAATAATTTTGCCATATTTTTGTTTCATCATTACGCGAGAAACTGCTTTACTGCACATGAAAACACCTTTGAGATTTGTATTTATTACAGCATCCCAATCTTCTTCTTTCATACGCATTAATAGATTGTCACGAGTAATGCCAGCATTATTAATTAAAATATCAATTCTCCCAAACGTATCTACCGCTTGTTTAATCATTGCTGCGACAGCCTCATCGTTGGCCACATCCGCTTGCACAATGATTGCTTGACCGCCGGCCGCTTCAATCGTAGCTTTAACCTCTTCAGCAGCAACTACATTACCAGCATAGTTAATCACCACTTTTGCGCCAGCTGTTGCTAAGGCAATTGCTACAGCACGTCCAATTCCCCGAGAACCACCAGTAACGATTGCAACTTTTCCATCTAAAAGCATTTTAACGAACCTCCGTGAAATAATCAAGAGTTTTTTCTAAAGAAATCATATCTTCCACATTAAAATGATCGACTTCTTTGGTAATTTTTTTCGTTAAAGCAGATAAAACTTTACCAGGTCCTACTTCAACAAAGGTGGTAGTACCAGACTTTATAATTTCAGCAATGCACTGTTCCCACTCTACAGGATGATCTGCTTGCTCGACTAAAGATTCTTTAATTGCCTGACCATTGGTAATGATTTGACCGTTGATATTCGCCACAACGGGTATCAATGCATCCTGTACATTGATCGCCTCTAATTCATGTGCTAATTTTTCTGCAGCCGGTTTCATCAGTGTACTATGAAAAGGTGCACTAACCGGTAGCATGACGGCACGTTTTGCTCCTGCTGCTTTTAGCAGCTCAGCAGCTTTTTCTACTGCTAATTTCTTACCGGCAATTACAATTTGTCCAGGACAATTAAAGTTTACAGCTTGAACTGCGCCAAATTCAGCTTCCGCTTTATGGCATATATCCACCACCACATCACGTGCAAGACCTAAAATAGCAGCCATACTACCTTCGCCTAATGGAACGGCCTCTTGCATCAATTGACCGCGTTTACGCACTAACTGTACGGCATCGCTAAATGATAAAGAGCCTGCTGCAACCAAAGCAGAATATTCTCCCAAACTATGACCTGCTACAATTGTCGGTATAATACCATGTTCACGCAGCACACGATGACAAGCAATACTTACTGTCAATATGGCTGGTTGTGTATTAAATGTTTTGCGTAGTTCATCTTCCGGTCCATTAAAACACATATCTGTGATAGAAAAACCTAGTGCCTTATCAGCCTCATCAAATACCGCTTTTGCGACATCAAAACGCTCATATAAATCTTTTCCCATTCCTACCGTTTGTGATCCTTGGCCTGGAAAAATAAAAGCTATTTTTTTCATATCATACCTTCCCTTTGTTTATCCTTATAGATTGTCATTAATACTCTGTAGTACGCTTGGTATATCACCAACAATATCTTGAATAATTTCATCTACCGATTTAATATTTTTAATCATACCTGAAATCTGTCCCATCATAACCGAACCGTAGTCTACATCGCCTTCGCGAGCGGCAATTTTCAGTTTGCCTGCCCCCATCTGTTCTAATTCTTCAGCAGATGCTCCACTTTTCTCCATGGTTTCATACTCTCGGGTAAATTTATTACTTAATACTCGTACCGGATGACCCGTAGCAATACCAGTCATAATGGTGGAACGATCTTTTGCTTTTAGAATTGCTGTTTTGTAATTCTCATGAGCAATACATTCTACTGACGCTACAAAACGAGTTCCAATTTGAACCCCCTGGGCACCTAGCGCCAAAGCGGCAACAAATCCTCTCGAATCAGCAATCCCACCGGCGGCAATGACAGGAATATTTACAGCATCAACAATTTGTGGTATTAACGACATTGTGGTAATTTCACCAATATGACCACCACTTTCTTGTCCCTCGGCAATAATAGCATCCACGCCAACTCGTTCTAAGCGTTTTGCCAATGCAACAGAAGCAACGACTGGAATGATTTTGCATCCTATTTCTTTTAATGCAGGTATATATTCACCAGGATTGCCAGCTCCTGTAGTAATAACAGGTACTTTTTCATCAATCACCACTTGCATCACTTCTTTTACAAATGGAGACATCAGCATGATATTAACACCAAAAACTTTATCCGTCAAAGTTTTTGTTTTTTGAATTTCTTTACGTAAAACATCTGGCGGCATATGACCAGCACCAATAATGCCTAGTCCACCTGCATTAGAAACAGCGGATGCGAGCTCAGCGGTAGCCACCCAGGCCATACCACCTTGTAATATCGGATACTTTATATTTAATATACTGCAAAGTTTACTTTTAAACAATGTCCTTTTCCCCCTTGTACCACTTCATGACACAAGAAGCCCAAGTAAGCCCTGCACCAAAACCTACTAATACAACTATATCATCTTTTTTAATTTTACCACTTTCTACCGCTTCATTCAAAGCAATAGGAATCGATGCGGAAGATGTATTGCCATATTTATCGACATTCACCATTACTTTTTCCATCGGTAATTTTAAACGTTTAGCAGCCGATTGAATAATTCTAATATTAGCCTGATGAGGCACTAAACAATCGATGTCGGTATGAGATAATGCAGCTTTCTCTAACGATTTAATAACCGCTTCATCCATTACCTTTGTCGCAAATTTGAAAACATCACGTCCACTCATTTGCAGGAAATGTTTTCCTTCGCTAACTGTTTCAGCGGATGCTGGTAGGCGTGAACCGCCAGCAGGCAAGTGTAAGAGATGTCCACCAGAGCCATCAGCGCCAATCTCAACACCCAATAATCCATAACCAGTTGGAACTTCGCCCAGCACAACAGCGCCAGCACCATCACCAAATAACATGCAAGTGTTGCGATCGCTCCAGTCAAGAATTTTTGATAGAACTTCGGCACCAATAACCAATATTTTTTTATATAAGCCCGTTTGTATAAACTGGCTACCTACCACTACACTATAGGCAAAACCTGAGCAACCTGCAGCCAAATCAAAAGCTGCTGCTTTACTCGCTTTAATTTTATCTTGTACTAAACATGCTGTAGATGGAAAAAACATATCAGGAGTAGCAGTTGCTACAATAATTAAATCAATTTCATCAGCGGTCACTCCAGCATCAAGCAATGCTTTTTCAGCAGCAATAACAGCTAAATCCGATGTAGCAATATCTTGTTCAACAATATGACGTTCTCTGATACCTGTACGCTCCACAATCCATTCATTCGATGTATCCACTAATTTTTCTATATCTTGATTGGTAAGCACTTTGTCTGGAACATACGTACCCATCCCAATAATACCTACCGATATATTATTCTTCTGCACCAGTCACAACCCCTTCCTGTGCGATATTTTCGCGAATGTGTTCTACTACTTTATTTTGCGTAAATTCATTAGCAACACGAATCGCATTTTTAATAGCCTTCGCTTTCGAACTACCGTGACAAATGATAAAACAACCATTGACGCCCAGTAGTGGTGCCCCACCATATTCAGCATAATCGAGTTTGTTTTTTAAACTCTTTAAGGCAGGCAACACCATTAGTGATGCTAGCTTAGTCAAAATACCACTATTTTTAATCGCTTCTTTTATCAAATGCATAATAGCGCTACTTAAACCTTCACCGAGTTTTAATACTACATTACCAACAAAACCATCACAGACAACTACATCTACTGTTCCATTCGGAATATCTCTACCTTCGACATTACCAATGAACTGAATGGTTTTTAATTCTTTTAATAACGGATAGGTGGCTAACGACTGCTCATTGCCTTTTGTTTCTTCTTCTCCGATATTTAATAACCCAACACGAGGATGATTCACATGTAAAATATATTGGGCATAAATAGACCCCATCACTGCACTTTGGACCAAATGCTTTGGTTTGCTATCAACATTTGCACCCGAATCGAGCAGAACAGTCGTTCCTGTGAGATTAGGAATAGGAGTCGCAATGGTTGGACGTTCTACCCCTTTAATGCGACCAAGACCAAATAATGCAGTTGCCACTGCTGCACCTGTGCTACCTGCAGAAACAACTGCATCACAGACGCCTTCTTTCACTAAGCGTGTTGCCACGACAACCGATGCATCTTTTTTCTTGCGTACCGCTACACTAGGATGTTCATGCATTTCAATGATTTCACTCGCATGATGTATGCTTATACCAAGTCCACTCCAGTTTCCGAATTCTGCCAAAATGGGCTCAATTTTCGTTTGATCTCCAACTAAAACAATTTCACAGTTATATTCTTTTGCAGCTTGTATTGCTCCTAGAACAATTTCCTTTGGTGCATAATCACTACCCATGGCATCAACCGCAACCTTCATTATCTATCTCCGTTTCATGGTTCTAATGAGACCATAATAAATTTTGCTCGAAAAACTTCCTGTTTCTCATTTCTAGTTTTTACCCAAATAAAATATTTATTGCCCCGTTTCCGTAGAACTTCAGCTTTTGCTACGATTTTTTCACCAACATGAATCGGGATTTTATACTTTATATTAGCAACACCAGTAAGAGCTGATTGCGCATCAATTACAGCAAGGGCTAATGAATTTGCCTGTGAAAATACATGATGTCCACGAGCAATTTTACTTTTTTCGAATACCATGTCTGGCGTGATAGTCATAACGGAAATTCCTTGTACTCCTAGCTCTAAATCAATCAAATCACCAATAATTTCACCACTAGCAATGGCTTGTAATCTATCTTGAGCTGTTTCTGCCATTTGCTTCGTGCGTTCACGCAATTCAGGTATACCTAACTCTAAACGATCCAAACGAATAGTTTGCACACTAACATTAAGTAATACAGCCAATTCACCATCAGTTAAAAACGGACTCGATTCTAAATTTTCTTGAAGCATTTTTTGGCGTATTTTTTTCTGAATTCGCAATATAATATCACCTAATTTATTTTCTTATATCATAAATACTAATTATTTAGTATTTAGTACTTAGTATTATAACCAGTTACTATTTAAAATGCAACAAAAAAAACAGTGAGCAAGAAAAAAGTTTCATCAACTCTTATCTTGCTCACTAAACAAAATCTTATTCTGCTTTTGCTTTAATTACTACCTTACCATTATAATTACCACATTCAGGACATACTCTATGAGGCATTTTTAGTTCGTGACATTGCGGACATGCAATCAGACCAGGAACGGTTAATTTCCAATTCGCACGACGCTTATCACGACGAGCTTTCGATGTTTTACGCTTAGGTACTGCCATTATTACACACCTCCTTAACAGGATTTCTATCATAGATACTCTGTAACTTCACTTTAAAAGTTGGCTTAATACTGCAAGTCTCGGATCAATACGATCATTATTACAAGAACATACTGTAGTATTAAGATTAATACCACAATGCGGACATAAACCTTTACAACTTTTACTACATAAAACTTTTAAAGGTTCAGCTAATATGATGCTTTCACGCACTACATCAGCAATATCAATTTCATCACCATTATAATAAGCTAAATCAGCTTCCTCATCAATCTCAACATCATTATTTTCTTGATAATCCTCACTAAAAGGAATGTCCATTTTAGTAATAAAATTTTCCAAACAACGATGACATTGATTGTTGGCTGTAGCATGAATAACGCCTTTAATTGTTAATACTCGCCCATTATTTACTAATTCGCCTGTAACCTTTATTTCACTACCAACCCAAGGGCCTTCACTTTCAAGATCTATTTTCTCAGCAGAAGTGACAAATTCAAACGTTTCTTGGCTACCAATTTCTTTCTTAGCTTTTATAACATTAATTTTCATCATTTTCCACCTCAACCTTCATCTATTATAGCTATCCCTTTACACTTTGTCAATAAGAAAAACTCGGTTTCGACCAAGTCCTCAGACGCAGGTAGAAACCTTAGTTATTCTTACTTGGAGTCAAGAAGGTGTTATGCTTTTTGATTCCGTAAAAAAGGTTACTGTTTAGAATTAATAAAAACTCTTTGTAATAATTTGTAATTGAATCAGAAACATTGTATGATTATAAACAGAAAATGTAATTATTTGTTACAAATTCTTTTTGTATCACGAGCAATGACTAACTCTTCATTCGTAGGAATGATAAATACTTTGACTTTAGAACCATCTACGCTAATTTCACGCTCTTTACCGCGAACATTATTTTTCTCATTGTCAATTTTTGTGCCTAAATATTCTACACCATTTGCAATTTCTTCACGCATGGAAATAGAATTTTCACCAACACCAGCAGTAAAGACGATCGCATCTACACCATTCATTGCTGCTGCGTAGCTACCAATACATTTAACCACTTCATATATAAATATATCTAATGCTAATTGAGCGCGTTCGTTACCGCTTGCAGCTGCTTTTTCAATATCACGGAAATCGCTAGACACTCCAGAAATACCTAAAACACCTGATTTTTTATTAATATAGTTATCAACTTCGTCAATTGTCATATTCTCTTTCTTCATTAAAAAAGGTATGATAGCAGGATCGATGTTACCACAACGAGTACCCATAACTAATCCTGCAAGTGGTGTAAAGCCCATACTAGTATCAATACACTGACCATTTTGGATTGCAGCGATGCTAGAACCATTTCCTAAATGACAAGTAATAATTTTCAGATCTTTATAATCTTTGCCCATCAATTCAGCAACTTTTTGTGAAACATATTTATGAGATGTGCCATGGAAACCATAACGACGGATTCCGTGTTTTTCATATGCTTCATAAGGAAGCGCATACATATATGCTTTTTTAGGCATCGTTTGATGAAATGCAGTATCAAAAACAGCTACTTGTGGTACATTTGGCATTAATTCTGAACAAGCATTGATGCCAGAAATATTAGGTGGATTATGAAGCGGTGCCATTTCAATGCACTCTTCAATCGCTTTTATTACACTAGGAGTTACGAGTACGGAGTCAGAGAATTTTTCACCAGCATGCACACCACGATGACCAATTGCATCAATTTCTTTCATGCTTGAAATCACACCATGTTTCGCATCTACCAATGCGTCTAAGACTAAACTAATACCGATCGTATGATTCTTAATATCAGCATTTATAACCGTTTTATCTTTGCCCACAGGTTCGTGAGTCAAAACAGAACCCTCAAGACCAATCCGTTCCACTAAGCCTTTAGCCAATACCGATTCATCTTCCATTTGGAATAATTGGTATTTTATCGAAGAGCTTCCACAGTTAACAACTAAAACTTTCATATTTAATATCCTCCCTTTATGTACCTGTATTATTATACAACTCATTCAAATTTCGACATCGCAAAAAATTTTCCTCCTACATCACAAGAATATTTTTTTAAAAAAATATTCAGAATTTATGTATAATATAATAAAGCGATACAAATAATTACCGAAAATGCCTTATCATAGATAGCATTTACTTAGTAAGTCGGAATAAAACGACACAATATACGAATAATAGGAGTTTGAACAAATATGCAAGCAGTTGGTATGATTGTAGAATACAATCCTTTTCACAATGGTCATCAATGGCATATAAATGCCGCAAAAAAAGAATCAGGTTGTCCATTTGCCATTGGTGTGATGAGCGGCAATTTTATGCAACGAGGCGAGCCAGCGCTCTTCGATAAATGGAAAAGAGCTGAAATGGCCGTCCGGAGTGGGCTTGATCTGGTAATCGAATTACCTACGGTTTTTGCGGTACGAAGTGCCCAATATTTCGCCACTGGCGGCATTCGTTTATTAGAGGCATTAGGCATTGTCAGTCATGTTTGTTTCGGAGCAGAACACGCTGATCTTACAATACTGAAAAAGATGGTCACGGCTATGGAGCAGTCGCAAATTATAAATGATATGTATATAAACTTAAAATCAGGGAATACTTATGCAGCCGCTTTAGGAAAATCATTAGAGGAGCATGTTCATATTTCGGCCGAAGTAATAGCCTCTTCTAACAATATATTAGCGGCCCAATATTTGCGTGCGATAGAAAAATTTGCGCCTCATCTAATTGCTCTTCCTGTCAGTCGACAGCAGTCGAGGTATAATGATACTGTTATTTCGACCCCTTTCGCTAGTGCAACCGCTATTCGACATGCATTATTAAACAATCAAACGATTACAAATGAAATACGCTCATCTATACCGGAAACAACCTTTGAAATCCTACATTCTATCATCGCACAGCAACGTGGTCCTGTCACATTTTCTTCTTTATCTGCTATAATATTAGCTCAATTAAGAATCTCAAGCCTTGAAAAAATAGAACAATTACCCGGCGTCTCTGAGGGACTACATTATAAAATCCGAGACTCTGCGTTACTTGCCGCGAATATCGCAGAATTATTTTCATTACTTAAAAGTAGACGTTATCCTTATACGCGATTACAACGCATCATTGCTCACTCTTTGCTCGGAACTAACAAGACACAGGTAATGCAATTTGATGAATATGGTCCATTATACGCTCGCGTACTAGCCTTTAATCAAAATGGACGTTTGCTGCTAAAAGAGATACAAAAGCATAGTAAGATTCCTTTGATTACCAAAACTACACATTTTTTAAATAGTAAACAACGAGGTAGCCAAACACTCACCCCTTTACAAAATATGTTAGCGATCGACACAGTTGCCAGCGATGTATACTCACTGGGCATGCCTGCTTCTAGTTGGAATAAAGGTGCATGGGATTTTCGTTATCCAGCCTTTTATCTTCCCTAATGGTAGTAACAAAAAAACTTCCCTTTGGCAAGAATAGACATAATACTATTCTTGCCAAAAAGGAAGTTTTTTTATACTTATGATAGAAAAATAAAAACTCATTGTTATTTGATGAAATCAAAATCTCATATGGTTATATTGTTTATACTTTTACAATATATATGTACTGACCGCCCGGGTTAAGGAGGAGATTTAGCATATGACAATTTTCGGTGGAGGCAAGCGCTATCGATCGCGCCTGCTAGCATATTGTATGGCCTTTAGTGCAGTGTTTATTACGATTGCAATGGTGCAATATCCTAAACAGGCCTTTGATGCAGCAATTATGGGCCTCAATCTGTGGTGGAATGTGGTTTTCCCGTCATTACTCCCTTTTTTTATTCTATCAGAAATTCTCATGGGACTGGGTGTAGTTCATTTCATCGGTGTTCTGTTAGAGCCTTTAATGCGCCCTGTTTTTAATGTTCCTGGAATTGGCGCTTTTGCCATGAGCATGGGATTAGCTTCTGGCTACCCTATGGATGCCGTCATTACATGTAAGTTTCGGAAAAATAAATTATGCAGCGCTGTAGAAGCTGAGCGATTATTATC
>CAXYVG010000088.1:0-14481 GCA_964292325.1 uncultured bacterium
CAACGTGCTAAAACTAGTCTCACCCTGAATTGCCGCTGGATTAATCGCGCTGTTCTTAACGGTAAGCTTGAAATTATTGGATTCTATCGGCCTTCCTTCCCCAGGAGGAACGAGCTGCAGGGATGCATTCAGCGGTCCGACATTCGTAAGCATGCCGCTTGTATATTCAATCTCAAAAATCCCTTTTATGATGTCAACGTCATCGAAAGCATCCAGTCCAAACTTGGAAGGATCTCTTACGCTGGTCCAACCGAGGTTCAATGTATACCCAGTTAGATCCTCTATGATGCCGGCATTCACAACCTGTACGCGCATAATCCGGCCGGGTTTCGCTTCCGGATTCTCGAAAAATGTCTTGCCGACCTGGTCCCAAATAATGTCGGCATCAATGATAAATTGTTCTAAGACCAATATGTATCACTCCTTTTTGGCATAACAAAAAGGCAGCCGAATATTATCGACTACCTTTTCATAAATCCTATTGTTAATTCACATACTCAGCTACGAAATTGTTTACATTAAAATTACTTCCGTGTGTCAAATTAAAATTTGTTAGTCCAATAGCCAACCCAACTGAAGATAAAGCGCTGCGACTTAACATTGCTTTACCTGTCCAACTTTTAGAAAATGCATCTAACTTAGGATTACTTCGGATTTCTTGATTAATTGTTTCTAAATCCGGGTATTTCCCTTTAAATTTCTCATGGAAAGTCTCAGCTAAATCGAATTTGCTCCCAAGAATAATGGTCAAACAACCGCATGATTGCAAGTGTAGATAAAAAAATTCATTATCAGGTAATAGTTTATCATCTAAAAAAGGATAAAGCATAGTGTCAAAAAAAGAAGCAATTGTTTGGTTCGTGGGATCTGTAAACCTTATAGTCTGCATCACATATAGCAAAGTTAGGCTATCTATTTGTAATTTTGTTAGCTTGGGTATCACTGTTAATGCTTCATTTAGAACAATTCTCGGAAAAGAGCCATCTTCTTTTGTTCTCTGCACCAGAACATCGACTAAAAGTTTAGACATTTCTTTATCTCCGAACCGCGCATAGTTTTTTTGAACTTCAAAAATGTTGAATCTAATGTCAGGATCAACTGTTTTTTCAATTAACCTTTCATCTTCAATTTGTAATTTCTTCAAATATTCATTTGTTATTTCTTCAGCACGCCTATTCGCGATTTGCCTGACATCTTCACCTAAATCGTAAAAGTTAGCTTTAAAAACATCCAACGAAACAGTCCTTACCTGTTCCAGAGTTAGACCCTCGTTTACTGTTATACCTTCATTTGCTTGATATATCACTGAATTGTTACCTGCATCGGCTGCTTGCTTATTTGTTTGCATCTTCTTTGCCTCCGCTGTTGATGGAAATATTCCCGCCCGCTTGATTGATGGTTGAATTTTTCCCCGCTTTGGCTTTTTGTTTGTTCACACTTGCTCCGGAATTCTTTTTAAGGAACAACCCAACTATGCCGACAATTATGGTAGCTATAGCGCCTAATAACTCTTTAGTATTCTCTTGAATCCACTCAACCATTTTGAAGCCTCCAGTAACATCATTTATAAATATGTTACGTCATTGGTCTCATAATGTCTATTTTATTCGAAATTTGATTAGAGGATAATTCTCCTTGAAGTATTGTAAATCACCACAGTTAGAACATCGGTGCTCAATTTTAATTTCAGGCATATAGGAATTATTACCGGTTGGCCGCAGCTGACCTATTTGGCATTCATCACAGACATAAACAACGCCAAATGGTTCCACTTCTACTTCTTTTTCCAATGATGCTCACTCCTCTATTTTCCTTCTAACGTGCGAACTCTCGACTCCAACGCCTCAATCCTCGCCAATAACTCCTGGACTCCTTTTGTGGTCAATGCGATTGCCTTGTACAAATCAATACTCTTTCCATCTCTCCCTGATATGTATGGGCTGTTTTCTGCAATGAAGCCAAGCTGCTTGTTCTCTATTCCAGATTCCACGTTATGGTTCAAATCGTATTCGACGACTGCTAAACTGCTTATTTTATCCAAAGCGCTTATTTCTGTACTCATGATATTCTGCTTAAAGTCCTCACTAGATCCGACCTCAAACGCTGAAGCAGCAATCGGTGCAAATGATAAATCAGAGTCGTGTACAACGTGAACCCGATCAATCGTTTGAAAATACATGATCGCATTTCGCGCTGTGATGCGCTGGTGGTTCGAAAGTGCTCCGGTCTCAAAATCTTTGTCCATAAAATCTATGTACTTGTCTGATCCGAAACCTCCCCGTAGAATCAGTGAAGTGTTTAACGATGTGCCTGTATTGCCTTCACCGGGCTCGAAGATGAAACCTTCTTCTGAATATCTTAAACGCCTCACCTTGGTTCCGTTTTGATAATAGATTTCCCCCTGATCAAACACCAAAATATCTCCAGTTGTCGGGTTCGTGAACTGCATGATGCTGGCGATAAGGTTTAACCAGAAGTTGGCTCCGGAGATACTAGCTGTCGTCAAAGCGTTCAAATTCAGATTTATTGCATTGATGTTGGCGAAGTTTACTGTCCCACCAAGCGAGTCGGCAGAGTAGGCCTCCTTATTCCAGTACGCGCCATCATAGACATACATCTCTATTTCCCCATCACCGACTGGCTTATACCAAACATCGTTTTTAACCATTCCAGTTAACGGCTCATCCGTTCCCCTGAAGACACGATTCTTACCGTTCGCTGCTTTCTCGATGGTGTTGGTAAGCGATACAGTAACCTCTTTTACTAAGTCTTTGTAACCACTCTTCAAGTCATCATAAAAGCTCGTTCTTACGGAGCCGACCTTGAGTGATTGGTTTTTCTCCCTGAGTACATCAAACACTATTTGCGTCACCTTCGCGGTTAGGTTTACATCAAACTGCTTTGAGTAAACAGTTATAGTGTCGCACACTTCGACATTCTCAAATGACTTGAATTGTTCATACTCGCTGCTGTCAGACAAGTCATCCAGATCCACATCCATCGCTACACTTGGTTTATCAATCCCAGCATTTTCAATAAAATAATTAGAAGCTGCAGTATTCAAACTAGCGAGATCCGTCACTCGATCATCACTAGAATAATCGACCGGCAGAATCATTGTGACCGGGTAATTGTTCGCGTACTGAGAAATGACAAGGCTGCCGATAACGGTCTCTTCCGCCTCGCTTCCTTCAGGAGTGTGTGTAAAATAGGGCAGAATCTGTGTTACTAAACCTTTAGTTGAATACTCTGCTTCCAGTCCTGTCAGGTTTTTACCGTGGCGAATCGTTGCAACATTATTTCTGCCGCGCCTAGCATATAGCCAAATAAAATCATTTCCCCGTTTTATCTCTCCCCCGAACACATCCAACAAAGACCCCTCTTCGCCAGCTATGCAATTTAATGGGTTCCGCATCTTCCAATCAATGCTATTAGTTGCATTGATATCCGAATGAAACATGAAATCAGTAGGTTGAATTAAACTATTCTTCATCACATCAAGGGCCGTTTGTGGCGTAACATCATTGGAAACAACGCTTTGAACTAAATTACCGCCAAGGTCATTGGAGATGCTTGTCGCGTAAACGGACAAGACTTGTGTTATCGTATCTAGCTGCCGTTCATAGATCCTAAAAAGATGTAAATCATCAACTGAATTGGGCTTTGCCTTTACCAGACATAACTCTTGGATCTCTGCGTAATGCAAGCCAGATGCCGGATATTCCAGATAAAGTTCAAATTCGCCGTTACGTTCTTCAGTCACTTCACACGCAATTGTCTCCGACAATGCCCCGATGCCATTATGATTAAAGTCTGTTTCACCTGCTTTGTATAGAATCGGCTTCATACGAGAGATCTCCATTTCGGTTTGATTTTAATTGCGGTGACTCCTGCACCAGTCCAAGTAATGACATTATTTCCAGGAAAAAAGACAGGAAAATCAATAGAATACATCTTGCTATTCTCGTTCACTAGCAGACCGTTCACAGTTTTATAACAGTGTTGGATTTCGCTATCCAGGATGACCTCATCTACGATATTTTTGATTACATAATCAATGCCATTTATTGTTAGCGTGCAATCACCGATACCTTGGATAGTGATCAACGGTTCAGCCTCATAGGGTGTCGGATTTAAAATGGTTGCACCCTCCAGCAATTCATAAGTGCCGCTGCCGATCAGATATTTATATGGCTTCACTGAAAAAGTTACTTCAAAAACATCAAAGTGCCGGAACGTGCTATTTCCTTTGAAGCGAGGATATTCGGTATTGATCACCTTGTATATTTTTTCAGAATCAAAGTACGGGATAAATTCCACATATCGGTTAAATAAAAAAGAAGCTGCCACTCTGCTCCGTTGCAGCGGCAAATCTTCTTCATCGTCCGTCATATAAAAAATTTCAAGTGCCATTTGCGTATTGCTGTAGGACCCGTCATCAAAAGGGATTGCACCATTAACACCAGGAATCTCTTTTAATTCGATCTTCCTGTTCGGCGTTTCAATTATAGGACGTTCAGATATGAGCGCTCCGATATCATCGCTATGCACACCATTCAAATAAAAGCTTCCTGGTTTCAATGTACCTTCTCCCCTCTATTGATAATCTTTCGATCATTCATATTTTTAAGTTCTCGTGATATTTTTTCAGTAATGTTTTTAACAGTTTTGTTCGGTAATTCACCATAAGCCGTAATATTGAAATGGTTATGGATTTCCGTGGTAATCTGCTTTGAATTATCGACATTATTTGATCCGGTATTTTCGCCGAACGACTCTCTTTTCCCAAAACTAGCAATCAGTCTTTGCGCTTCGGTGCTGCCTTCCACACCTGTCGCAAAGTGAGGGATGTCCATCCTGAAGTGTTGTATACTCGGCCAAATTTTCGTCCCTTTTGGCAAGTTCGGATAAAATGTATCTGTATCCGGGGAAATTCCAAAGTATCCACTAGGCGTAAGAAATGGCTCTTCACGCCCGCCATCTCCGAGTACGGCAGGACCACCTCTAAAGCTGTCATCACCGGTTGCCCGGTATCCAGCCCCTTGCGCTCCGGTTGGGCTAGTGGGCGTATAGACTCTCCCTGCATCCACGTTGATGAAAACCTGTTCATCAGGGATGCCCTTCAAGCGTGTCATTACATCTGCAATCGCATATAAAGCCGGGCTTGTATCAATATAGATGGATTTAGAAGGGATACCAGTCTGATTGTAATAATCAATTACACCCTGGAGCACTCCTACTTTATCCTGAACTGAGCCCAAAGATCCTATTTGAGAAGCGGCACTTTCCGAGATAACTCCAGCTTGCACTAATGCATTCAAGCTGACATTATCAACCATACCCTGCATGTTTGCAGATAGGAAGTCCTGGGCTCCTGCGACATCTGACAAACTCTTGCCGCTGTTCGATGCAAGGGTCGCATAACTGCCAATCATGGAGACCACTTCTTCAGATGTCAGTTCTCGGTTTTCACGTGCTGCAGTAGCTACGATGTTGTTTATATTATCATTTGCGGATTGTGTGATTTGAGTCATCATAGAGTAGTGCATTCCATTGTCCATGACGCGCTTTTCGTATTCTGCTTGCGTGATTACGCCGGTTTCTAGCATGTGGTCAAGTTTGGCTTGTTCTGCATCTTTTTGAGCTTGGAAACCAGCAATAATTTCCTCTGTTACGGATTGGTTTGCCGCAATCGTAGCCATAGCAACTTCTTCACTCATCACTTTGCCTTCTGTAAAGGTGTTCATGACTTCTTGCATCGTGTTATCGATTATAAGACGATAATTCTCATATCCATCTTGTATATCGGCCAGAACTTCATCAGAAAAACCTAATCCTTTAAGACTCTCTCCCAAACCTTCATGATAGACGTTAACACCATCGATCAGTTCAGTATATCCGTTCCAATCATCTTCCATAGCGGTAACGGCATCGGAGTTTTGACCCTTGATCCGTTCGATTGCTTCCGCGTAGGTTTCCCCGGTATTCTTCACGGAGCCCTGGATCTGTTGCTGGGATTCGACTACCGGTTTCGCTCCATCGATAACGGCGTTATACCACTCCTCGTACTTGCCTTTTGTGGCATCGATTGCCTCTTCATGCGCCTTGTCTTCTTTATGCATTTCATTGTAAATGGCGGTACCGACTCCTACGGCCGCTAATGAAACGGCACCGATGCCAAGTATCCAAGGATTCGTAAAGAGTGCAGCAGCTCCTCCGGCTCCTGTTGCAGCTGGTGCGACGCCACCAAGAGCACCTGCCACCCCAGCGGTTCCGAGTCCTGTTGTAATACCAGGAAGCAATTTCAGCATTGCACCTAAGCCACCGGAAACACCACTGAACACTTCCCCAGCCGGCCCTGCAGCAGCCGCTACGAGTCCCCATTGCACCACATTCTCCTGCATATCCGGGCCCAAATCGTTCCAAGCATCCGTCAGGTTATCTACGGCATCTTCCAGGATTGGCAGTGCCTCCTCGCCCATCTCAAGCAGGATATCTCCAAGTGGCACGAGTGTATCCGTCATATCACGGAACATAGACTGGAATTTCTGCGACTGCGTAGCCTCAAGCGTATCGACAACCGTCTGAGCGGCGCCATTCACATTACCGTATTCTTCCGTCACGTTTCCAAGAGCCTCCACAACCTTGGCCCCGGCATCTTCCCCAAGCGATCCCCAAATCTGTGTTAAAGCCATCGCTTTTTCTTGCGGATCCTGAATGCTTGCCAAATTCTGCGCCATTCTCCTGAACAGTTCATCATTCGACTCGCCGGAAGCTTCCCAGGTATCATAGATTTCTTTCCAGCTGCCGCCCATCTCTTCGACGGCCGTTTTGATCGTGCCGTCCCCGATGCGGATCCCGAACTCTTTCACTAGGTCATTCACTTTGTCCAAGTTATAAGCCCCGGCATCAAGCCCGGCCTGAAGCGTGTTAAACATCTCCTGGGCTGAATAGCCATTCTGCTCCCATAGCGGCGCATACTCCGCCAAGTTATCGCCGAGCTCGTCTGTCTTGTTCAGACCTTTTTGAGCTCCGACTACCATGTAATCAAAAGCCTCTTGGGCCGTCAAGCCGTAGGTCTGCATGAGAGAGTTCACACCGCGCAGGGTTTCGCTCGTATCCATTCCGAGCGATTGTTCCAAAGCAATAGCTTCCTTCGTAATAGCCGCCAGATCTTCATCCGGCAGGCTCCCGAGCTGCTCCTTTACTTCGAGTAATGAAGTAGTCACGGAGTCCAGGGAATCGCCCCATCCGTCCTTAAATACATCATTGGCAATGCCTGCCACCTTCTCTGCCTCTTCAGCCGTTCCGCCTAAGTTATTCTGAATCTTAGCTGTAGCATCCGCCACATTATTAGCGCTTAGTACGGCGGCCGCACCCAAAGCGAGGACTGCTGGAGTCACTGTCTTAGTCAAGCCATCACCAAGTTTTCCGGCCTTTTCAGATATACCAGTCAACTGATTGCCATATTTCGTAAAGGCTGACTGTGATTTGTTCATTTCAGTCGTTACGCTGCCGATATACCGCTCCAAATTGTTCAGGCTGGCTAGTTCCTTGTTATACGCAGTAGCGGCGGCATCGGCTTCTTTTGAGCCTTCTCCGTGTGCTTTCGCCATCTTCTCATAGGATTGGCGGGCGCTGTCGACCTTCGTCTTTTGGATCTCCAGCTTCTTATTTAATCCGTCCAGTTGCGTTTGATATTTTTTAAGTGATGCATCGCCTTTGTCAAAAGCGGAAAGATTTGCTTTCATCTCACTATTGACCAGGGCTAGTTTTTTATTCAAGTCCTTTAGACCGCTCTCAACTTGTACGCTGTCAAGGTCCAATCCAATGGAAAGACCTTCTATTCTTTCGGACATCGCTTACCTCCTTTCTGCCAGCTAACCACCGAATGCGGCGATGAGCGACCGTTTGCGTTCTGGTTTATGCTCTTCGCGAAGGACGTCAATCAGGAAGCTATACGGCATAGCCAGGACAGTATTGATATCTTTCCCCTGTTTAATCAGTTCCAAAATCATTTTGTCCAGGCTTTCCTTTTGTTTTTCCGGAGTAAAATCGTCTTCGTCTATAGACTCTCCAGATACTTTTTTGCTTCTTCAGTCTGTTCCCCTCTCGCGACAAAAAGAACTTGCATAAACAGTTCGTTGATCGCTCCCGGGCCATGCAAGTATTTGAATAAGTCATCACGGGTAAACTGATTGTTATAGACTTTTTCAGCTACGAAAATAAGGACTTTGTCGATCATATCTTTTTCAGCTTGACCAGATTTTCTGGAGTTCAATTCAGCCATCAAATCAATAGCTTCATAAACCACGCTCAGCGGAATGAATACCGGAGTTACGTATTTCTTTGTTACGATTTCGCCCTCTTTTACTTCCAGAACAAGTTCAATCATGTTTCTTTTTAAGTTCGCCATTATTTTCCTCCTGTACGTAAAAAATGGAAGAGTAACGCTACTCGCCCTTTTCTTCGCTAACCTTTTCGATAAAAGGCCTTCCTGCTACATTTTTGATTGTGCTTAACTCTTCAATTCGCTCTTTTGAAACCTTCTTATTTGCAGGCCTTGGATAGCCATCTCCTGCCTTGTAAGGTTTTCCGTTATCCTGCAGATCCCCGAATGATTCGATTACTCTATACTTTGCCACTTGATTCACCTCCTGGATCGCTTTTACATACTCATAAGACGCTTTGTTTTTGTCAACGAAATTCAAGTCCTCGCTAATTGGAGAGCGTTCAACATATTTCCCTTTGAAGAATAAACCTTGATTCGAATCTACAACGCCAGCATTGTGGAATATCTTTGTTTCCTGATAACGGGAAATTGGATCGTTTGGCCAACAGAAATCCAATTGTCTATCGACCTCAGCAGTTTTTCCGAAGTGATAGACGTTCCAAAGTTGAGCCCACATTTCAGCGGTCCATTTTTGGATTGGAACATAGCCTGCGCCGTTTCTTCCGATGTACTCGGATTCCACATCTGATAGAAATTTGTATAGCTTTACTGAGTCCTCATAAACCTTTTTCCAGTAAGTAAAGGAGGGATTCTTGATGATCCATTGTGCCCCGCCGACCGGCCGGTGCTTCCTGATCAAAGCGGTATCTATTCCGATAACTTCACACATACGCTCCAGCAAGCCCTCGCCCTTGCCATCGATGTAATCCAAGCCAATATAACCGCTGCAGTCTGATGCATGCCAGGTATCTTCAGTCGGGGTTAGTTCCGGTATCTCTCTGAATAGGACATCACTGTCAATGTAAAAATAAGAGCCTTGTTCACGCGTTTTGTCTTCTTCAAGGTATTTCATCCAGAGGAAAGGTTTGACACTGGGGATGTACGTTCTTTCGCGATCAGCATCGCTGTAAACGTGAACTTCCACGCCATAAGTTTCCTCAAATTTTTTTGGAATGTAACTATCCCACTGCGCGAACAGCAGGACAATGTCAGTGATTCCGAGTTTTTTCAGACGAGTGATACAGACTTCCAATTCCCATTCAAATCGTTTGATTGCTGGCTGACAAAGGATATATCTCATACCCTATACCACGTTAAAGGCCTGTAGTGGTGGTTGTCGTCGTCGGATATGCTACGCCGAAAATCGCTTGAAAAATTGCGTCACGTTTAACAGTTGCTGCTGCATCATCTGCCCCTACTACAACCGATTTTTGTTTCGTAAAGCCTGTCACAGCACGATCCATGAATTCCGCGCTGATTGCATCTTGGTTGAAAGTGGTATTGCCCTGTTTAGATGTCCCTTTGATGCTTGTTTTCAGGAACTTCCCTTTAGGCAAGCCCACATATTCTTTTGATCCGTCTTCATATGTCTTGGCAAAAATAACTGCAACGTATGGAGGGTTGTCACTGGATCCGTGTGCGGACAAACCGCCTGTAGTTGTTTCCAATCCCAACAATGTATTTTTATCTGATTGCGGGATCGCATGGAAATTACCACTTACAGCTACACCTCCCTGGGAAACACCCAACTCAGCTACCACATTATCCCCGTAAGCCCTAGTGATTTCGGATGACATCGCTACTTCGATATCCTGCAAAAACTTTACGCGTTCAGGTGCGGCCGCTACAATTCCGGTTTCCCCGGCATTAAGTACACCGTAGTAAAATTCATCTACCCCTGTAGATGACAAATATTTTTTTTCTGGCATTTATCTGCACTCCTTTTCAAATGTCATTTCTGTAGAATTTCCCCAAGTATCTGCGTGCATCACGATATATTTTGACATCCTTGTCATATTCATCGATTCCGCCGCCACTTTGGTAAAACCCTATGTTTTTCATTACCATTCTGATCCGTTCCCCGAGCTTATCTTTCTCTTCCCGGGACTTGGACCAGACGTCAACCTGTATCAAATGCTCTTCAGTCATCCAGTCATTATCGGCATAATCATCAGGATTTGGAGGCTGCAGGGGATCGATGATGATATACGCTTTATCGACTTCCCCAGTATCGGGGTATTCGTAATATTTGATACGATTCTCGACCGCATCATAAATGACGGAATCAGCTGATAAGGCTTCATAGATTTTATTTAATGCATCCATCACAATTCACCCTCCAATCCCTTCTTGACAGCTTTTCGATAAGCTTTCTTTCCACCTTCAAGCGATGCCGCTACCTTCCCTTTCCCTGCGGGGTTCGGGTTTTTAACGGTTCCCCACTCATTAATATGGATCAGGCGATAGCGGTCTTTCGGACCAACCCAATGGATATCTCGGCGCCTGCCATTAGGTCCATCTTTGGGACCAGATATGGTGATTTCATCAATGGAAGCACCGGTATCTCTGAAGGATTCAAAGTTTTGCTCCAGTTCTTTCTTGATAACTTGCGCTCCTTCAAATAAAGCTTGGTCACTTATTTCTTGCATCTTCGCTTGGCCGAATCTCTTTTCGAGTTCTGCTTGCAATGATTTCAAACCGGTAATATTTACGCCCATCAACTTTTAACCTCCGCGATTATCTTGACAATGTCGCGTGATTGCAAGGCTGGCTGCACTTCTTTAATTTTGTACACCGTGGTTTCGTACCCGGCAGCATAGATCTTTAACAAATGCTTATTCGTCGGAACGTACACTTTAAACGGATCTCGAATGCTGATCGTCAAATCGGATACCGTACCGTTGTATTTCGCCAACTCCAGGTCGCGCATCCAAACTTCATCGATTTTTGCGAATGCGACGAAAAGTGTATTCTTGACCTCTTCGCCAGCTTCCGGCCCATCGGTTGGCACATATTCGTAAAACTCGACTTTCGTCCGAAAATCGCCATTGTTTAAGCGTGGCGGTTTGTATGTAGCAGAGATCACTCTTGGACCACCCCAATTTCATTGCCATCATCATCGACAAGTATCATGGACAGAGCTTTTTCCATTCCCAAAGCATTGATCTGACTTTGGAAATTCGCGTTAAAAAATTCGAGAGCAACGTTATAAACATAACGCGCTCTCTCATAAACCAATTCTCTGAACCCGTGATGCGATTCAATGTCAAACTCTCCGCATTTGGAAAGCAAATCTTGCTCGGAAGCTTCAAGGATGCGTTTCAGGTTATCATCCTCATAATCCCCGATGCGCATTCTCTCCTTGAAGTCATTAACGAAACGATCTGTAATAGCCAATTAAATCAGCTCCTTATCAGACACCTGTTGTGGTTGTTGTAGTCATTGGAGCAAATTTAATATCCAAATCGTACAGCAATGCAGCTTTGTTATCTTTTGGTTCACCGTTTGCGAATTGCTTCAATGTGTACAACGTTGCATCTTCAATTGCTAATGTTTGATCGAACTTCTTAACCTTCACACCACCAGACAATCTAGCTTTGTAACGACCTTTGACAAAGAATAATGCTTTTCCTACTGCAACTTCTTCCGATGGAATAACTTTGATGTTGTATGGCAGAGCCGTCACCCATTGTCCGTTTGCGGTTTGGATTGTATTACGCATTTGTACTGCGATTTCGTCAATTGGATTTACTACCATAACTACTTTGTTGTTAACTTTTAGCGATTTACCTTCAGCATCAACAGACAATTCTTTAACAACGTTATACAACTCCCCTGCTACTACTTCACCATATTGCGAAGGTTCAAATGTCAAAGTTCCGCTTGAGGTTTTAGCCGTTACCGCACCTGTTTCAGGATCCACATTCTTTGTCAAACCAACAGGTTGTTTGGCAACAGCCCCCCACCATTCACGAACCCAAACTCTAAACCAAATGAATAAGATTCTGACAATACTGTACGAACATAAAGTTCAATCCATTTTGGACCAAGTTCTTCAATGTCAGTAGGAATTGCAGCAAATGCTGTAAGTTTTAATTGTCCAACTGTTGATTCAGAGAATGCACTAGCAATTTGTCCTGCGATTCCACCAAAAAGGTCTCCCCATGCATATGCTTTTGTTGGGTCTGAGTCAATATAACGCGTTACAGCTCCTAAATTCTCCAACCCGATTTCCGCTAATAAAGGATGTTCTTGTACCAAATCTTCAAACACGCGTTCTTGTGTTGTAACCGGCAGAATTGTGTCGTCCGAGAAACCACCGCTATTGGCTACAGCCGCGAAGAACTTAGTTTCTTCTGATGTTAAGACATTTTGGCCACGTTGTTGCAAAATGCTACGATCCAACATTTCGTTATTTACTTGGCTGGATACAGCTTTCACGATTTCATTTTGCATCACTTCCAGGTAATTTTGATAAGCAGATGTCTGCTCCGCCTCAGTGCTGTCAGGATTTGATAATACTGCGGATAATTTCGCTTTTGCTTCCGCGAATAATTCTGTTTTGTTGAATTTAATTGTCATTTAAATTTTCCTCCATTTTTATAAGTTTAGTAATGCAGCAATACGGTTTACTTTGTTAGTTTTTGGTTCTGCTGGCGGTTCAACTGGATCGTCCGGTGGTTCTGTAGGTTCAGTTGCCTCGGTTACGCTAGTTGCAAGTCCATATGCCAAAGCTTCTTCTGCGGTCATCCAGGATTCGGCTGCCAGCAATTCACCTAGTTTCTCACGAGTGTCGGTAAAGTGAGTGAGGTATGTTTCTTGGATAGACGTATTCGCCTTGTCCATTTCATCCGCAAGCTTGCGAA
Source organism: uncultured bacterium (assembly GCA_964292325.1). Classification (GTDB taxonomy): domain Bacteria; phylum Bacillota; class Negativicutes; order DSM-13327; family DSM-13327; genus CTSoil-075. The sequence goes on from CAXYVG010000088.1 coordinate 13,099, forward strand.
AGTCATCTGCGTTACCCGCCGCAATGGTCCACGGATTATGAATCATCAACTGCGCATCTTTCGGCATAATGATTTCATCTCCTGCCATCGCGATCAAAGAACCCCCACTTGCAGCGATACCATCGACATAGGTGATGATTTTCTCCGGCCTCCGGATCAGATAATTCTTGATCGCAATCGATTCGAACATGTCGCCTCCATAAGAATTGATGAAGACTTCGATCGTATCCGCCGACTTTCCAGCCAAAGCAGAAACGACACCGTCCAAACTAATCCCAGACCAGGAATAGTATTGACCGATGTCGCCATATAGCAGCAATTGAATTTTTTCTTCATTTTCCGATTCGACTGAAATTCTAGTCTGGATCGGATTTTTTTGTTTTAAAGCATTAAGTTTTCTGCTCACTGTCTTCCTTCCCCTCCTCCATGTAATTTTTGGTGATGTAGAATTTATCGAATTCTTCTCCCTCTGGTGTTTCAAAACCAGCTTCACTTCTGATTTCCCTTCTGTTAAAGGTCCCCGACGATACCAGTTTATCAATCGCAACAGCCAGATCAAAGATACTCTCATACGAAGCGATTTTAACATCAATCAAACTCCCAGAAAGATATTCCTTCATCGTAAAAAATTTACTGTTACATTCATCGCGAATCTTCTTAAGCATTGGTTTCACAGTGAAGACTGTGTAATTCTTCGTCATTTCCTTAACTCCTGCTATGTCTCCGTGCAAAAGGCCCGCGGGAATCCCGATAGCCATCGCAATCTGGTCTAAAAAACCATTCGTCACTTTGTTTATTTCATCCACACTTTGGTTGCCCAATCCAGCTGCATGCTCCTTATAAGTAAAGCCCGGTTGCTGAGGGACTATAGCCACATCGGTGTTTTTGCGAATCGATTTATATAGTTTGTCGATAAAGACTTGCAGTTGTGCTAATTTTTTTTCGTCTTTGGTAACTGAGTTGTCTATATCAACCGTAGCCCTCGTTTGGTTTTTTCTCTTCTGGGAACCTAGAACACTTGAAAACAAATCCGCGTAATCTTGGTAGATTCCGTTAATTAAAGGCTGCAGTTCTTTATTCGCATAGCGCATATGCAGTACTTCCGATTGCTTGAATATGCGTTTGAACGTAAAATCACCAACGGTGACGTCTGAAAAAGTATCTTCATAAACAGCGTACTCATTATGAGTAAAACCATCTGCGATTATCAAATCTTCATCATCGGACTGAATAATAAGTACTTCGTTTTCATAAATCAGGTTGATAATGACTTGCTCCCAAAATTCAGTTGCACTTTGATTTTTATTTGGTCGGACATTCAATTTGTAATATATATAGGTTGAATTAAATACTTTACATCCGCACGCACAGTCGGTCAATCAC
>CAXYVG010000089.1:0-14044 GCA_964292325.1 uncultured bacterium
TTATATACAAAGGGTTCCAGGCGTTTTTAACTCTTGCAAGTGTCAAACTCGGGATATAATATCACATCTTATGTAGACCTTGCAAGTTATTTTTTCTTTTGTTAAATTACCCGTACTACAATTTTATGTAACACATCTGTCGTATATCCTAGATGAACTGCTGCATTCTTGATATGATGGTATACTTCCCGATATTTCATAGTATATATGACATCGGTACCATGAAACAACTCTACCATTCCTTCCCGATATTGCTCTTGTATTGCCAATTGCGCCTTGCGAATCTCGATTATTTGCTTTTTAGACTGCAGGGGATCGTATTTTAATCGTTCAATCGCTTCGGCAAGCTTATCCATCCCTCGATGAAGTTCTTGTACCATGTTAATAATGACTGGATCAGCAAACACTCCAAAGGCTTCCATTTCCTGCAACGTAGATTTTGTATATTCAACGATGCGAGCCATTTCTATCGAAAGCGAATAAATATCCTGCCGGTCAAAAGGAGTCGCAAAAGCTTCAATTAAATTGTCTTCCATATTAAATCGAATCTGATCTGCCTCATCAGCTTGACTGAATAACAATGTATAATCTTCCTCGGATCTACTTTGAATCCAACTATGCAAATTTCTTACGCCATTGGTCGTAGCTTTTGCTTGATCACTGATCATTTTATAAAAATCTCGTTGTACAGGAAATAAATCATCCCAAAAATTATGCTTTGCCATAAAACAACCTCCTTGTCCACTATCTAAAAAAACTTATAAAAGAATAGACCAATGCAGCTACAATCCCTGATGCTGGTATTGTAATAAACCAGGCAATAATAATCGCTTTCCCAATCATCCAGTTTACCATCCGAAATTCTTCTGCCGAACCAACACCTGCGACACTACCAACAACAACATGAGTCGTAGAAACAGGCGCACCGACGATGGTTGCCAAAATAATAGAACCTCCTGAAGCCAGCTGGGAATTTAAACTATGAATAGGACGAATGGTATAAATACCTCTCCCAATGGTTTTCATAATCGACCAACCACCAAGCATCGTACCGATAAACATGACTGCACCACCTAAAGAATTAATCCACAATGGATCAATGTGACCAAAAGGATAATGAGTCGCAGTCAGCGCAAGAGAAATAATCCCTACTATTTTTTGTGTATCATTCGCACCATGGCTATAAGCCAATAAGGCTGCAATGATCCATTGCAAGTGCTTTATCCATCTATTAACCGTAAACTTTGCATTCCTTAGCAGAATATTCGCGACTACTTGCAGTAAAAAAGCAACGACAAATCCCATGAGTGGAGACAATAGTAACGCTGCAATAATTTTTGTTATTCCAACGAGCTTATGACTCGCACCAATCCATTCACTCCAACCCCATAAAATATAATCGGCACCATACGAAACCCAAACTGCTCCTACCAGACCACCAACCAACGCATGAGTCGAACTAGAAGGAAGCCCAAATTTCCAAGTAATAATATTCCACAGTACAGCTCCCATCATACCTGCTAACAAAACGTTTAACAAGGCTGGTTCCATTGGTATTGCAACGATTGCCGATACCGTATTTGCTACCGCACTCCCACTTGTTATCGCACCAAGAAAACCAAAGATTGCCGCCAAATAAACCGCTTGAATGGGGTTCCCAGCGCCACAAGAAATAAAGGTTGCAACAACTGAACTTGCATCATGAAGACCATTACTTAATGTAAAAATAAGTGCTGTAACAACCACTACAATTAGAATTACCTCTATCGACATCATCGCTTTCCACCTCACAGCTAAAATAACTTTCCACAGCATCATTTTAGGGATGTTTCGTAAAAATGGGTAGTAAAAAAGCTTGGAGGTCTTGTAAATCAGGACTTCTCAAGCTTTTTGTCGTCTCTAACTGTTAGAGACAAAATATACCACATCTTATGTAGACTTTGCAAGTTATTTTTTCTCTTGGTGATAGACTTCCCACTTGCGCAAAACATCCTGCATAATATCCTCGACAAGTGTCAGACACTCCCACGGATGTAAGCCAAGATTCGTATATACTTGCAAGTTCTCTAATATCTGCTTTGCCATTTTGTTATGTTGTGCTACCATGACGGACTTATCCAGTTTACTGATTCGATTGAATAAGTCATTTGTAATATCATGTGATTCTTGTTCTTTCTCCTGTTTACGAAGCTCTAACCCTTTTCCTAAACGACGAATTGCCAATTACTTATCCTCCAATATCTTAAATAAACCTTACTATTTTCATTTCGACAGCTACGAGTTGATTCCTTCTACTGTCATATGAAACACTCTAGTTATAAGTCTGTTATACTTTTTTTATTCATTTATTTTATAAAGTTAATAAAAAAAGACCTCGTGCAAAGCACAAGATCAATCTTTATCATCTCAATAAAAGAATATTATCGTTATAAGCTCTTCTGATCTAGTAATTCAATCAGCTTAGCAATTTCTGGCTTAGAAACTTGAGCATCCGCACCAATCGCTTCCCCCTTGCGACGCATTTCTTCATTGATTAAGGATGAAAAAATCACAACTGGTAGTTTTTGCAATACATGATCTTCTTTCACACGTTTCAGTAGATTATGTCCATCCATTTGTGGCATTTCAATATCAGTAATTAGCATATTTACTTTTTCTTCAATCGGCGAATCAGATTTAGCTAATATTGCCAAAGCATCCCAAGCAGCTTTACCGTCATTGTAAGCAAGCACATTAAGATAACCCGCTTGATGAAGTGTATCAACTAATAAGTCCCTTAGCATATGAGAATCTTCGGCAACCATAATTTTTTTAGTTTTACGTATATCTTTTAATGATTCCGTGCTGTCTGGAATAGTAGTGAGCTTAATATTAATCTCTGGATTAATTTCAGAAACAATTTTCTCAAAATCGAGTAAAATAACCAGTCTTTCTCCCATTTTGATAACGCCAACTACCATATCTGAGTTACTAATATTGGGTGGTGGCTCCATAGCCGTCCAAGATACTCTATGTATTCGAGAAACTTCATTTACTAAGAAGCCAACAAAATAATTATTTAATTCACTGACGATAATATTATTTGCTGTAGATCCATTCTCTTCCGCTCCCAAACATCTTGGCAAATTGACCAGCGGCATTAAACGACCACGTAATGTAAATACGCCATCGACATAAGTATGAGAGTTTGGCATTTTCGTAATAGGGACAAGATTAATAACCTCTCTAACCTTAGCAACATTAATACCATAATTGACTTTACCAACAGAAAATTCTACTATTTCAAACTCATTCGTACCTGTTTCTAGTAAAATTCCTTTTTTAGCTGTAGCAGTCTCATTCATAGAAACGCCTCCAGTTTTTTTATATTTACCTGTCACAACGACTTGTTATTATCTGCATATATTTATTATACAAATTTCTAGTATATTTTTTTTAATTCTCCAAAAAATAGCTAATTCCTTCTTTAGGTAATAACATTTTATAGAATTGACGAATTAAAAGACTTACTGCCGAAAATCAACAATAAGTCTCTTACGTATACCAATGACTACAATATATTAATTAGTTAAACACTCTTACTTTTCGTCTGGAATATCGACAAGATAGGTCCATCCTTCTCGTTGCTCTACATAACCTGTTTTTATCAATTTTCCCAATGCCCGTTTAAAAGCGGCTTTACTAATGTTAAACCTTTCTTTAATGAGTTCAGGAGCCGTCTGGTCACCATATGGCATTTTCCCATTTCGAGAATATAGCAAAGCAAGAATTTTTTCCCCATCAATATCAATAGCATCTTGTTTAAGAGGTTTCATCGAAACGTTAATTCTCCCATCTTCACGAACATGAGTAATGCGAGCTGTGATTTCTTCGCCTACCATGGGCCGGACTGTGAATTCACTATTATGTAAAAAAGCAATATAACGCTGCGTTGTAAATAAAAAAGCCCCTTGGTCATTAAAATTATACAGCGAACCTGTAACCATATCGCCTACTTTCGCATCCACGGCAGGTACAGAGGCACGCCTAAGTTCATCTTCAACTTCCATACTGACAGCATGTCTTCCCGATTTATCAATATATAGTTTTACCCATACCTTATCTCCACGTTTTAAGTTACCTCGCATCCCAGCAAAAGGCATAAATACACCACGTTCAGCACCAATATCAACAAATGCTCCATCTTTAGTCGTGTTAATGACCTTTACACGAGCAACTTGTCCAACTTCCATCTTTGGCAAACGCATACTAGCAGTCAGACGACCTTTGGGATCAAGATAGAGGTACACTTTGACTTCATCACCAATCGCCAAATCATCGCGTGTTTGTTGTTGCTTATGCAAAAGGATATCATCATTGGTATTACCTGTACCAGCATCAAAGAAAACACCAAATTCACTTGTTCTAACAACTTTTAAAGTTACTACGTTACCTGGAGTTAGCTTATCTTTATTTTCCATTATAACAACCACCTATAATACCAACTAGCTCAGATGTAAACTCTAGCATCGCTGGCAATTTAATCTTCCTCATGTACAGGCTGAGCCGTTCCCCATAAACGTTCTAAATTATAAAATTCTCTTTCTTCTGTTACAAAAATATGCGTAATACAAGTACCGAAATCCATCAGTATCCAACGTCCCTCCCGATATCCTTCTTGATGAAGCATTTTGGTTCCGTCTTTTGCCAATTCTTCTTCAATATGATCCGCAATCGCTTTGACCTGTGTATTTGAATTCGCACTACAAATCACAAAAGAATCCGTAACCATGGAAATACCTTCTACATCAATCACCTGAACATCATTTGCTTTTTTATCCTCGGCAGCTACCACAATTTGTTTTACTAATTTTTCATGTATATCACTCATAAAAATCCTCCTAATATTTTTTATAGGTTACCCATTTTTACACAAAATAACAATTATTTAGTTGATGCATTCTCTATTTTAGTAGTCTCAGTAACAAACATCTGATCTACTAATTGTTTCGTCTGGTCTTTATCATGCACCCAGTAACTAAGACCATCAATCGTAGCAAAATTCCCTGGTAACATTTCCGTATGCATATTTTCTTTTTTAAACGATTTTAGATGATTGACCAATTTGACGATCGTAACTCCAGTCATATCCGTTTCTACATATTTTTTAACGTTATGAATAATAAATGGCATTTTTACAAGATTACCAAATTGTAACGTTTGTTCTAGCAAAGCTTTTACAAATCGTTGTTGACGCTGGACGCGACCGATATCCCCAAGTTCATCACTGCGAAATCTTACATACTGCCCAGCTTGACTACCATTTAAATGTTGGTAGCCTTGCGTAAGATCAATGACTAAATTCGCATAAGGATCTTCATAATGCATATTATGTTCTACATATACATCAACTCCACCTAGCATATCAATGGTCTTAATAAAAACTTGCCAATCAATAACTACATAGTGTTGAATAGGAAGCTTAAGCAAATCTTCTACCGTACGGACTGCTAATTCTTGTCCACCATAAAAAAAGGCATGTGTAATTTTTTCAGATCCCTTGCGCCCTGGAATTGTGACCCTTGTATCCCTTGGAATTGATAATAGATTTATTTTGCCATCTTCTGGGTTAATACTAAGTACAATCATCGTGTCCGATCGTTTCGGAGTACCGGGATTTTCACTATCACCATCATCTACCCCCATCAGTAATATATTGATATATTTACTAACTGGTTCTGATGGTGTAGCTGGCTCCACTTTGGTGCTAGTGCTTGGTATAGAAGCTACTTTTTGATACGCATACATCGCAGCCCACGATATGGAAGTAAGTACAATAACGAAAAGGGTTAGTAGGACTACCAACCTTTTCCAACGTATTTTTCGACGCTTTGGTCGCATACTAGACATGCATTGTCCCCCTCTCTAGTACGCTATCTTTTGTAGTAACATTTGATTTCGAGCTGCAACAGTAGCAGGGTGTAGTAGTCCGCCCGCCTTTACTATATAACATATGCTTTGATCTAAAACGGCTAGCATTACTGCATCAAGATCATACTGTGCCATCTCCCGAAGCTCATCAACACCTCGAAAGGTACGATTGGGTTCGATAGCATCTGCTATATAAATAATTTTATCTAGCTTTGTCATATCAACTCCAGCAACGGTATGGAACTGAATCGCTTGTAGAATTTCAACATCATCAATACCAAACTCGCTCTGAACCATTTTGGCAGCAAGAGGCGCATGAAGTAGTACAGGTTCCGCTTGCTCAATATCATTCACCACTATACCAAAGGCCTGTGCTCTTGGCAAGAGTTCTTTCTTGGGAAATTCACGGGCAAGATCATGAAAAATACCTGCTAACTTTGCCTTCTCCATATCACAACCAAAACGCTCCGCTAGCAATTCAGCCGTTTTACTGACGCCAATCGAGTGTTGTAACCGTTTTTGTGACAATCTTTTTGTTAACTGATTTATTACGTCTATATACTCCATCTTCTTCACCACAATATCATATTTTAGTTCATACCTCTTTTGAATATAAAAAACCTTAATATTCTTAAATTCGTCATATATACTTTTTTTCCTGCAAAAAAAGCTTCCCATGACAGGAAGCTTTTTTCCATACTTATTGTTCCCTTGGTTTCGCTTCATTGACTACAATCTGACGTCCACCAAAATCTGTGCTATTCATCGCATCCACTATTTTTTCGGCATCAGCATCATCTACTTCTACAAAACCAAAACCTCTAGAACGTCCCGTTTCTTTATCCGTGATGATACGACTAGAAATCACATGTCCATAATTCTGAAAAGTATCAGATAAAATGCTCTCCGTAGTTGACCAAGGTAGATTACCCACATAGAGGGTTTTTGACATTTAAAAATTCACCTTTCTTATTTTAAATTCTAAAACACTAGTAGAAGAGAATGCTAACTACACTCTACTACTAACATTATTTACGAATTCATTCCCTTTATGCATTACTTTATTTCCCAAATGACAGTATTCGTTTTCACGTACGATAAAGGCCTTCTTTTAAAATATATTTTTCCACACTTTCTGGTACAATATATTTGATGGATCGTCCTTGACGTACACGTTCCCGGATATCCGTCGACGATATTTCAATATCTGGAGTCGAAAGACATTGAATGCGTTGACGACCTTTGGTACCAAAAAGATCCTGTATGGATTTAAGATCACAAGTCACTCCAGGACGAGTAGCAGTAATAAAATAACATAAATCTAAAAGGCGATCAATCTCTCGCCATGTCGGTAATTCCTGAATCGCATCAGCGCCTGTAATAAAATAAAATTCCGTATTTTCACCATACTGTTCAATTAATGCCAATACCGTATCAATCGTATAAGAAAGACCTGCCCTTTCTATTTCCATTGGGGATACATAGAAACGTTCATTCGAATAGGTCGCCATCACGGTCATAATATACCTGTGCATCACTTCTGTTACATGAGACTGCTGTTTATGTGGCGGATTAGACGCTGGAATAAATAGTACCTTCTCAAGGCCATATTCTATACATACAGCTTCGGCAGTCACTAAATGTCCTGTATGAATAGGATCAAAAGTACCACCCATTATACCAATTTTATGTTTCACATCTGACATGAAGGTTCTCCCTACGGCTACATCATTTTTGTATTATTATACCATACACACCAAGAAGAACAATATCAGATCATAATAAACGTTGGGTAGTTAAAAAACAATATCAAGTAATATTCGAATTCCCGCCATCACAGCAGCCATGATCAGTAGTGCCCTGATATAATCTAAACAATCATGCTTACCTTTGTCGGTCCTTAAATAATATAGTAAAGAATAAAAATATCCCATCAAACTTCCCCTCATCTCAAGATAGTCTTATTTTACCACAAACGCTTACTATTTATTCGCGAAATACGATGCTAACATTTCCCCTAGTCTTTTGTAACATATACAATACTAAATATTTTATAAATCAATAGGGGCTGTATTGAAATAAAATAATATTTCAATACAGCCCCTATTCTCAATTATCCAATAAACAACTGTGTAATCATCAATCCATATGGTCCACCTTGTATAATCCCAATTCCGATTTTTGTATAATTCGGAGAAAGAATATTACTACGATGTCCAGCGGAATTCATTAGATTCGTATAAGCACGATCTACAGTAGCCGCTCCTGCAATATTTTCACCAGCAGTATTATAGGTGATTCCCATTGATTTCATCATATCAAACGGCGAACCATACGTAGGTGAAATATGACTTGTATAATGTTTGTCGATCATATCCTGGCTTTTCAGTCTAGCTGCTTTTACTAGGCGCATATCCACAGCTAATGGTTTGAGGCCTAATTTAACTCGATCCTGATTTACCAATGTAACCATTTGTTGCTCCATCGCTGTCAAAGCTGTAGGCAAGCCACTAGGAATGGTTACCGGGGTTGTAACTGGAGGAGTTACTACCGGTGTCGTTACCGGAGTTGTTACTGGTTTTACTACTGGGGTTGTCACCAGATTTGTTACTGGTTTTATTACTGAGGTTGTTACCAGATTTGTTACTGGTTTTATTACTGAGGTTGTCACCAGATTTGTTACTGGTTTTATTACTGAGGTTGTCACCGGAGTTGTTACTGGTTTTATTACTGAGGTTGTCACCGGAATTGTTACTGGTTTTACTACAATTGGCTTGTATCCCCAAGATATTTGTTGTCCTCCACCACTAATCGTCACGGTATTGGCTGCTGCTACAGGCGCAGTCGATGTACCAATCATCGCGGCGGTCAATGCTACTAAAAACAAATGATATGATTTTTTGATATTATATTCCCCCTTTTATAAAATGGAGACATGTTCGACATGTTTTATTATATTGGTTCTCATTGTTGTTTGCACCCTGCGAATTTTGCCACTACAAACCCCTAGCAAAGATTATAATCCATATCTTCACTAATCCTATCTTATGTAAACATATGCATGCCAATGGTACTAATTAGAAGTATTTCAGTTGTTAACATAATGATATTCTCTTGTTTTTTTGCTCACTATCAATAGCACATCTTGCAATATAAAACATACTATGTAGTAGAGACACGGAAATATGATATGCTCTCATAACTTACAAAGAAAAGCATCTCTTATTCTGTGCTTACAGTAAGAACATCACTAAAAATTAAAAGGAGGTTTCTATTATGATAGACAGTGAACATTTTGAAATTCCCGATGTCTGTGCTACCAAAACAAGGCAATGTACGGAGTGCCTAATTCCTAGTACTACCTGCGCTGCCAATTTTGGCCTTACTTGCCCACCTGTAACGTTGCCCACCTGCGAATGCCATGATATTTGTGTCGAAGAGGTACGTCTTATTGGCTTAGCAGGCGGTACCTGCGAATTTACCCAATGCTTTACGTACCCACCGATTGGACCATGCCGTCTCGGGGCAGGCATTACTTTGCCAATTATTGATACAACTGTACAACCCAAAGTTTTTATTGTGTGCGCGCAAGAAGTCTTAGATTCAACAACGTGCCAAACAGTAAATGTAGAAATCCAAATATTGATCCTTGCTGCAACAATTAATAGTGGCAATGTTCTGATCCCTTTAACCATAACGGTAGCGTTTGATACATTCTTCCGTTTCCCTGATTGTTCAACACAACTTACTGGTAACGCCCTACAAAATGCATTAACAGAAATTGATGGTTCTTGCCTTATCATCCAACTGAGAGCCACTGCTACAGCAGTAGGTACCGCTGGCACCGTCCAAATTGTTATTAGTGGAAAAATCATTGATAAGCTCTGGAAACATGAAAATCTTTGGGTAACAGGTATCCGCCCTTATGACTTAAATGACGCACAAAGAAATGAAGGTTTTATTTCCTTCACCATTCCAGATGTTTTCAATAATACTCATACCATTAGCGGTTGCGGTCTTCTTCCTTGCCCAGTATAAAAGTATAATCAAATGAAGCAGACCTTTCGGTCTGCTCTTTATTTAATTTCCTTGTTCACAGCTTTATCATGCTCGACCACTTGATGCAACAAGTACTCTAGCCTTCTTATTCTTTGATCCATCTTTTCAAAATCAGTATGTATTTCTTCGATTAGAGTACTTTGGTTGTTAGAATCAACCGTAACATCTGTCTTTCTCCACATTTGGCTTTGTTTGATTTCTCCATTTCTAATGCCATTGACGCTACTCAAAAGCTGATCTACGTTAAGATCAGTAGGTAATACATATACCTTTTGTTCACCATCTAGCGCCAAATATTCACTGAATAACTGTTCAATGTCTCCCACTGGCTTTGGTGTAGGGGAAGGCTTTATCATTTGTTGAAGACAAGTGCCCATATCATCGAGCAGTGTATCATGATTTTTACTCTTACTCTCTGGTTGTGGCTCAGCTGATAACGTTACCTTGGCGGTGTCGCTCAATCCACTTTCCCGTAGTCTAGTAATTATCTGTTCTACAGCCTCAGCATTAGATAAAATATAGATTTTTTGTTCACCTGTTTCATTTTGATATGTTACATGCTCTTTGCGCAAAAATTTATTGATATCCATAACGTTACCCCCTATATAAATGTAGCAAACACAATCTTACAATCGCTATGATACACATCGGGAATTTCTTTCAAATCGTACTATAAGATATGCAATAACTTTAAAAATGTGCTCACTGTTGACTATGTTCTACAATCATATTTAGCAATACTTTTTCATATGCTTTTTGCGCTGCCTCCCCATTGAAAAGGGTTGACTTTACTTGACTAATAATTTTCTCTCTTACTTTTTTTCTAAGTCCGTTATCTCGGGCAAACCGCACTGCCCATTCTACATATTCATCTTCATTCTCAGCAATGCCCTCATATACTCCAAGGGCTCTTAACATATGAGCCCCCCAACGGCTACGCGCCATATGACCTTCTTGTGTAACAAGGGGGAGCCCTAGATATAAAGCTTCCATATTTGTTGTCCAACCACCATAAGGATAGGTATCAAGCTGAATATCTGCAATCGATAAAATAGGTCCAATATGCTTCAGAGGAGGTACAATGAATAGACGATTTTCCACCCCTGCCTCCCTAGCTGCTTCTTTGATCCGCACGTCTAATTGATTTCCCGTATCATATGTGCTATGTGGCTTTAGTGCAATGCACGCATTTGGTATTCTTTTTAATATTTCTACTAACACCCGATCTCGATTCGGAAGATGCTTAATACCATTAGCGCAAGAAACGAATACAATAGCATCCTCTGGTATATTCCAATCGGTGCGAGTCGAAGTTAATGTACTACCAATAGGTGGCGGATACTGAGCAGCTCCTAAATTTGGTAATCGAATTATTTTTTCACGATAATGAAGCTGTGCCTCTAATGGCTCAAAATCCCCACTTAGATAATACTGAATCGTCGGTAACCCCGTCGTCGTGCCATGCCCTACTAGCGCACACTGAATCGGAGCAAGCTGCATTCCTGCCAACGTGTAGGTAAAGGGATCCATACCGACTTCTGTATAGATTAGTATATCTAGCTGACTATCATAAATCTGCTGAGCAATCGACTGTACACTAGACAAATCGGTAAATTGTTGAAACGAACTCGCATGTTGAGCAAATAAATTTGTCATATCATCATACTGTTTACCCAGCGCAAATATCTGCACATCAAAATGATTTCGATCATGATGAATGACTCTATTTACCATATAATAGCTGACGGATTGATTGTAAAAGCATCGCGAAATGTAACCAATGCGAATTTTTTTCCCCGCCCTACGTTTTTCAGATTTTAGGTTATCCGCTACATATTGCGGGTATAACTCAGACATATGCTTTACAATAAAATCACCAAATGACGATAGTGCTACTACATTGTTACCACCAGCATAAGATGCCAGCCAAAAGCTATTGGAAATATGGTTGACCATAGAATCAAAGAATATAGATGACACTGTGATCTGACGTAAATTTTCTCCCGCCTTTAATAAGCGTAGTCGTTGTTTTTCTTCTATATTGTAATACGGTATATTCGTCAGCCAAAAACTTAAAATAACCTTATAACAATCTGGAACGGTTGGCTCATTCCATAGCGCAGCTATATCAATATCAAATTGCTCTGCATGAAAAGGTTGATAAAGACTTGCCAACAGTAGCCTTGCATACTGATTATTTTCATTTACATCAGCCAACATTTCATTCTTATATGGCTGATTGTCTTTCTGGTCATCGCCCTCTAAATTCAGTATGGAAAAATAGTTCAAAAATACATGCCACCAAACATGAATGATCGATTTTTCTCGTTTGCCTTCAAGGAGGGACATTTGCGAAAAAGGCGTCGCCATAATATATTGATGAATTTTGGCCCGCAAACATACGGAGAAATCTAGAAGGGCTTGCCGCTCTGTAGCCTTTAATCCTCCAGACCGTCCTAGCAGTTGACGATATACAGGCCAATCCTCAATAATTTTCCACAAGATTGAACTGTCTTTTGTGACATCAAGTAACGTTAGACAAGAGCAATAAAACGTATCAACAAATATATTTCGCTTCTCCACTTCTGGCCCTCTATAACTCTTATATACTTGCCAAAACTCATTCCATACATGATCCCAATCACCAGAGCTTTTTGCATGTTCTACAAACTGCAATATGTTTTTAGGACGTATCGCTGCTATATCACTACTAATTAACCAGTTCTTCTTTCTAATGATTTCCTCATACAAGTTCATATAATGATCCACCATAGAGTGATGGCTAAACTTCTCTACACATCTCTTGCGCGCCGCAACTCCTGCTTGCAAACAAGTATCCTCATTCTCTAGGAAATACGCAATTCCACTGGCTAGTTCATCACTATTTCCTCGCTGGGCTAAATAGCCCATTTCCTTATGCACAATAATTTCAGGTGTACCGCCCACAGCAAAAGCTACAACCGGTGTGCCACAGGCTAATGCTTCGCAGACGGTAAGGCTTAAATTTTCAACTAGAGAAGGAGAAACAAAAAGATCAGCAGCCACATAGTATTGCGCTAGCAACTGTGAATCCATGATAAATGGGATATCAATGTGCTCTATTGGCAGTCCATTCAGAACCGAGCTATCGACAGTGCCAATATTCAGTAAGACTACATCAGGGTACTGCCGTTGTAGCTTTGCCAATGCCTCATACAAAAAATTACCGCCTTTGAGTGTATTGTTCAATCCACCATGAGCAGCAAACATTATGATTTTTTGATCCATCGGCAGCCCAAGCTTTTTGCGAAGTGCAAACGGATTACCAGGTTTAAAAGTATCGATATCAACTCCGTTATAAATCAGCCTACTATCATGTTCCTGCAGAATGCTTTGCTGGACCTGCTGCATAAGCCACGCTGATGGACATACGACGGTAAAATCAGCTACTTTATAAATGGAACTTTTCATCAGTTGCATGAGTTGGCGCTGTGGTTTCTTTCCTAGCGTCCCTGTATCCTGAGGACACTGGGCGCACCAGTTATGTTTCCAGCCATCACAATCATCGGTATGCAAACACCCTGCAGTAAATGCTAAGGGATCATGTAGTGTCCATATAGTGGGTTTCGCAGTCAAAAAAGGGAATAGTAAAAAGGAAAAATATCCGCCATTAATGCAATGTAAATGAACAATATCAGCCTGGTCGAATAAAGGATGTTCCAATACCTTCCATAAAGCTACCGAATATAAATCAAAAAGTCCTTGCTGCCTTTGTTGCGCTATTAATTTTTTTTGCCAGTTGCTTTGCCCAAACGGTATTGATATGACCCGAGAATCCTCCGAGGTTTTATGATGAGCAAACAAGTTCACTTCATGCCCCATCTCTGTCATGGAGTCCATAAGAGTCGTGGCAATCCTAGCTGCCCCGCCATGTCGTTCATAGAGATTAATATGTACGATACGCACCCTTTTACCCCCTTGCATGAGATGATCGACTTTGAAAAACCATAATCTAACTTATTCAAGAAGATCGTAAAACATGAATAAATAGTCACACTTTTCGTAGAACTACATATATTGTAATATTCGATTTCTA
>CAXYVG010000090.1:0-14033 GCA_964292325.1 uncultured bacterium
CAGGAATTCTTGATGGTACGCCTCTTTTTTGCGCGCGGGAATGCATTTCATAAAGGCAGTCAGATTCTCAATGGCATTACTGAAATTGCTTGCGTCTTCATCCGTATTGAATATATACTCGCGGCGTAGGTTCTCTTCTGTATTCATGTAGTAAACGAAAAATGTTTTATCATAGTTGCTTACACCACAATAAGGTGCGACTAGTTTGAAATTTGACATTCTGTTGTAATCCCCCAAATTTATAATTTTTCCTTAAAGTTAATTAAAACGCTTACAATCAATACCAAATCAATAGTCCTTATCCATTCCTCCTCCTTATCAGTTGTTCAAGATTGAGCATTCTAACTGTTTAATAGCTTCCCCCAAGCAATTTGTCCCCGTCAGCCTGCTTCTCTTTCTTCTTCAGGCATCGCCTCGTAAACAATCAATTCATACTCTTTGTTTTTGATGGTTAGTTCCAGAAATTCTTGGTGATAGAGTTGTTCTTTCCCTTTCGGAACGTTGACCATAAACTCGAGCAAATTTTTTGCCGCATTGCAGAACTCCTGCGCATCCTTGATGTTACTAAAAACGTATGCCCTTACCAAATCTTCTGTTTGCAGATAATAAACATTGACAGTATTTTCTTCTCTGTATATACCACAGTAAGGCGAAATCACTTCAAAGTCCATTTTGCATCCCCCTAACAAAATTTATGAGCCTACCAAAGGAAAGAATACGCTTTCATATTGCCGCAAAAATATAAATTTAACCGGAAACCTTGGGGGGTACTCCAACACAAAAATTATTCCAATTTAGTTTATTGAAATTCTATCTTTGCAATAACAATTCAGTTCGTTTTTCTTTCCTTAGTTGACTCTGTAGATATAATAACATATGTAGATTTAAATTAAAAGCAATTTTTTGAAAATAATTTAATTTATATTTAAGTTAAACAAACATCCGAAAAAAGCTTAATAAAGGGAATTAGTTAGCCTTAACGTTTACTATACATCAATATTCGAATAAATAAGATGACAAGAAACTGGATTTCCCTTTTGCTCTTTGAGAAGTTTCCCTAATGATCACACTAGTCTAAAGTAAATGCATCACATCAGTATGCACCTACTTCAGACAAAGAGTAATCGTGGTCAAATTGATTATATCAAGTGGCGTATAAATTTAAATTGTATCCAGAGCTTTCACATCATTAGAAATATATACTGTTATTCTAGTACACTGGCCTATCCTTCATTACCTGAGAGCGTCAAAATTGCACACTCTCGAAAAACGGCGTTTTCTTTTTTCGGGCACTTCTACATTACTGAAACGTTTGTCCCAGCCACGGTTGTATTATTTTCGCTCTCCCCAGACAACTCTTTCCCAAGCGCGATGATGAAGTCCTTCAGTTTATCTTTGACTTCGGGATGAGTCAGGCCGTAGTTGATGCTGGTGGTCATGAAGCCGAACTTATCGCCAACGTCATAACGGGTTCCTTCAAATCGTTTCGCGAAGACGCGCTGGGTTTGGTTGAGAGTGTCGATGGCATCGGTCAGCTGGATCTCTCCGCCTGCACCAGGAGCCTGGTTCTCAAGAATCTCGAAGATTTCTGGCGTCAATAAGTAACGTCCGATAATGGCCAAATTGCTTGGCGCTTCTTCTGCTTTTGGTTTTTCCACGAATCGGCTGACATTGTATAACCCTGGTTCCAATTCGGAGTCGATATCGATTATGCCGTACTTGGATGTCTCTTCCTGAGGTACCGCCATAACTGCAATATTCGAGGCATGTGTGCGATTATAGGCATTGATCAGTTGCTTGGCCAATGGCACTTCATCCTGCATCAAATCATCACCCAACATGACTACGAATGGTTCATCTCCAACGAAGGCTTTAGCTTGCAACACTGCGTGTCCCAGTCCCAATGGATAAGCTTGGCGCACAAAATGAATACGTACGCCTGTCGACTCCTGCACTAATGCCAAAAGCTCATCTTTACCCTTTTCCCGCAAATTCATCTCCAATTCAACATTGGAGTCGAAATGGTCCTCGATTGCGCGCTTGCTCTTTCCTGTCACAATCAAGATCTCTTCAATGCCTGAAGCGATGGCTTCTTCAACGATAAATTGAATAGTAGGTTTATCGACGATCGGCAACATTTCCTTCGCCATCGCCTTCGTAGCCGGTAAAAAACGCGTGCCGAATCCAGCCGCTGGAATTACTGCTTTTCTGACTTTTTGCATATAAACGATTTCTCCTCTGATATTGAATATAGTTGCGCACTCAGTGCTTAAATCAAAAAGCTCTTATTCTTGATAAGAATAGTAATCCAGAATAAGCATTCTGAAGAAGCTTATTCTGAATTATATTTTGCAATTTGGTTAATTAGTTTTCGTGGAATAAATCTCTTGTATATACCTTCTCCTCGACATCAGCTAACTCAGATGCAAAACGATTAGACACGATTACATCCGACAGAGATTTGAACTCATCTAGATCACTAAGTACTTTTGAGTTATAGAAAGTATCTTCTTCTAGTACAGGCTCGTAGACGACCACTTCAATACCTTTAGCTTTGATACGCTTCATAATCCCTTGGATAGAAGACGATCTGAAATTATCAGAATCGGACTTCATTGTTAGACGATAAATCCCAACCATTTTTGGATTACGTTGAATAATCATATCAGCAATGTGATCCTTACGCGTACGGTTAGAATCGACAATTGCACCGATGATATTATTCGGTACATCCTCGAAATTCGCTAGTAGTTGTTTTGTATCTTTTGGTAAGCAGTAGCCCCCGTAACCGAACGAAGGGTTATTGTAATGTGTGCCGATTCTGGGATCCAGACCGACACCATCAATAATTGCTTTTGTATCCAAACCTCTAACTTCAGCATAGGTATCCAGTTCATTGATATAAGCGACACGCAAAGCCAAATAAGTGTTTGCAAACAATTTCACGGCTTCAGCTTCAGTGGAATCCATCAGCAATACCGGGATATCCACTTTGATTGCACCTTCTACTAGCAGACTAGCAAATTTTTCTGCCCGCTCAGATTTCTCTCCAACTATAATACGTGAAGGATATAGATTGTCATACAAAGCTTTTCCTTCTCTTAGGAACTCAGGTGAAAAGATGATGTTGTCAACTCCATACTTTTCTCTGATTTCTTTTGTGTATCCTACTGGAATGGTTGATTTGATGATCATTGTGGCTTCTGGTCTATATTTCAATACATCTTCAATGACTGATTCTACAGATGAAGTATTGAAAAAATTTTTCTTCTCATCATAATTTGTTGGTGTTGCAATCACCACAAACTCCGCACTTTTATATGCTTCTGTTTTATCAGTAGTTGCGACTAAATTCAATTCTTTTATTGCTAAGTACTCTTCAATCTCTTTATCGACAATCGGAGATTTCTTCTGATTAATCAAATTCACTTTTTCTTCTACAATCTCCAATGCAGCAACTTCATTATGTTGAGCAAAAAGGATGGCATTAGACAAACCTACATAACCTGTTCCTACAACCGTAATCTTCAAATTATACATCTCCCATTATCATATAATTTCTACTATATCTTAAATCTATGAAATCTTTTTATTTCACCTTGTAGTAGTCCACATACCAATCAGCAAATTTTTGAAGCCCCTCTTCAATGGAAGTTTCCGGCTTGAATCCAACTGCCGCTTGCAACAAATCAGTTGAAGCGTAAGTGGCGGGCACATCGCCCGGCTTGATTGGCTCGAACACTTTATCGAATACCACTTCCCTATCTAAGGATTTACTTAAGGCTTTTTCTAACGTCTCAATGAACACCATCAGCTTCTCAGGATTATTGTTGCCGATGTTAAAGACCTTGCTTGGCACTTCATCCGTAGGCGGATTATCCAACAGTCTCACAATGCCTTCCACGATATCATCGACATAGGTGAAATCGCGATACAGGTCATGTTCAAAGTCACCGTTATTGAAGATTTTGATTGGCTCGCCATTAAAGTACTTATTAGTGAACCCAAAATAAGCCATATCCGGTCTGCCCATCGGACCATACACAGTGAAGAACCGCAACCCAGTAGAAGGAATCTTATAAAGATGACTGTAGGTGTATGCCATCAGTTCATTCGATTTTTTGGTCGCTGCGTAAAGCGATACAGGATGATCCACAAAATCAGTTTCCTCAAAAGGCGCTTTCTTGTTTGAGCCATATACAGAACTGGATGAGGCATATATGAGGTGTTCCACCGGATAGTGTCTGCAGGCTTCCAAAATATTGAAGAAACCAACAACATTGCTTTGAATATAGACATCCGGATTTTCAATAGAGTGTCGCACTCCGGCTTGAGCAGCTAGATTTACCACAATATTAGGTTTATGTTCCCCAAAGATTTCCCTGACTAATTGCTTATCGGAAATATCACCTTTTAAGAAAGTGAAATTTTCAAATGGTTCAAGCATTTCCAAACGAGCATGCTTCAAACTTACATCGTAATAATTATTGATATTATCAACGCCAATAACTTGGCATCCTTGCTTCAATAATCTTTTTGAGAGGAACGACCCAATAAATCCTGCAACACCTGTTATTAGATAGATTTTCTGTCCCTGACTGTTCTCCGTATTATTCATTTTATCCTCCTTAATTGAGTATAATCCAATTAAATTATTAATCATTTAAATGAATTATATTAATAAAAAAAACTGTCAAAAATTAAAAGGCAGTTCTTTTCCTGAATAACTTATACAAATTTAAATAGCTATCGCCCGCTTTGCTACAACAGCGTTTTTTAGTAATTTCCCTGACACCCTTTGGGTGTACAAAAAGAACCCCCATCTGCTATGGTTAAAGTGCGAACAACAACCAAAGAAAGGGGTTCTCTCAATGGCAACTTTACAGCAAAATACACTAAATTTCAATCCAAAAATGACGGTGACGAATACCGGAAACAAACTGACCACGGATGTTAGACTTGTCCTGGTCAAAGAATTCCTTCATTCCATCGGTTTCGGACAACTGATGAAGGAAAATCTCTGTTTCCAAGACGATCGTTGTTACCACAGACATTCGAACCAAACATTGCTTGAGCAACTCGTGTTTCAACTAGTTGCAGGCTATCATGCCGCTGTTTCCGCTAATATATTGCGCCACGATTCGTTTTTCCAGGAAATTTTTGGCAAACGGCAACTTGCCTCGCAACCTTCGCTTTCCCGATTCTAGAATCGCGTCAGCAACAGTCCGAACTCAATGTTACACTCCAAGCCCTGAATCAAGCAATGCTGGACAAGGTGCGCATGCACCGCAACGCGACGGAAATGGTATTGGATTTGGATTCTACCCATTGTGACACCTACGCTAATCAAGAAGAAACGGATTATAAAGCACATTATTAGACGACTGGCTATCATCCTATCGTAGCCTTTGATGGGGGATGACCAAAGATTTTCTGAAGGCGGAATTGCGTTCAGGAAACACCTATTCCTCAAAAGGAGTAGCCGGTTTCCTGCATCCACTTCTTGAGCACTACAACCAGACTGTTCCAATTACTGCCATCCTCATCCGGGCAGACAGTGGTTTCGCTACTCCTGAATTCTATGATTTGTGCGAAGAAAAAGAACACTATTACGTCATCCGACTCAAACGAAACCGCCGGTTGCATCATTTGGCAGAGAGCTTTGTTCGCGTTGGTGATGAAACTGATTGGCAACAAAAATAGGAGCACTTCTACTCGATTTTCTACCAAGCCAATTCTTGGCAGCGTACCCGCAGACTTTGCTTCCAATCCGTAAGAGAAGTGAAGGAACTGCTTTTCCAACATGAATTCATCATCACGAATCTCTCGGAAGAGATTTCCTCTGAACGAGTCTTCCAAACCTATTGGAAAGGGAGAACCATAGAAAACTTCATCAGAGAAGCGAAGAATGGCTTTTTCTTCGAAAAGACTGACAGTTCTCATTTTACAAAAAATGCCGTCCGGATGATGGTTAGTGTCCTTACCTACAACATTATCAATTTTCTACGCACGTTGACGTTCCCATACAAGGCCAAGGGACTCCAGATACAAACGAGCCGTCTACACTTCTTCAAGGTTGCCGGGAAACTGATCCGAAGCGGCCGACGAACCACATTGAAAATCAGCGCCCATCAAGTATACCAAGATGATTTCTTTCATGTCCTACGACAGATTCAATCAAAATCCTTTTTCAAAAAATTTCATCTCGGCCAAAGGGTATAGCGCGCCCAAAAATGCCATATTCAGAATAATAAGAACAAAAGAATTTCATAATCCACAACCACAGCAAAAATAGAAATATTATCGATTTTCTGAAGGAATCAGAGTGTAAATATTGTAGATTTAACTTTCATTTCAGATTTCAAACAAGTATAAATATTTCAGGAAAATTATCTTGTTAAATCCGACCTTAATCGCATCATGTATGGAATAACCCATGATTATCTCATCATGCAGCCCAACCGGCCCTAACTGTTTAATTCCACCGCCAAAGCGTGATCCGATACCGATGGCCATTATTACTAAAGTTGTCAAGTAGACCTGCTCGGTCCTTTATTGAATATTATCTACCTGATACCAATCATCATTCTTGTGATTTTCCACCTACTCAACAGCCAGGTAATAATTGCTGACAAAACACATGACGAAATAAAATTCAAGATAACAAAAATGATATTAGGAACTGTGCCATTCAAATAGCGTATTGAAATATAGATTATTTGTTGGTGAAATAAATACATTCCAAAATTGTATTTTTCTATATATCGGTATAATTTTGTTTTCTGTAATTTATCTGTTTTTATTGCGCTGATACCGACGACTACCGTTAATACCCCTGCTAATTCCATAATGATAGCAGTCATCATAGATATTAGCGTAAATAGCATATTTGACTTATTTTGTAAACATAACGTATTCAAACTGAACATACCAAGATTAATCATTAGCCATACAAACCATGGAATATTATATATATTACTGAATCTGAATTTTCTAAAGGAAAAGCCTAGATAAAAAAACAGAAAATAGCCACATGCAGTCCATATTTGGAAATAATTGGGACATATTTTTGCTCCGATTATACCGCCCCCCATAACACATAGAGAAACAAAGAATCCAGCAATAAAACTAAAGCCGTTCATGATTTTTACTACTGATAAAAACATAATAAAAACAATAAATATCATCCAAATAAACCACAATTGTGCTGGACTTTCACCAAGAACAAATCTATGGATAACTTGATTCACTGATGGCTTAAAAAAAACAACAAAAAATGGAATAGCCCATATAACAGTTACAAAATAATATGGTATTAACAATCTTTGTGCCCTTTGTTTCACAGAAATAATAAAATTTCGATAATTTTCTTTCTCATTATAAGAATAGCAGAATATATAACCAGAAACAAAAGTGAATGTATACACATGAAACGTACCAAGCCAATCGCTCAGCAATCCAAAGACCGTTGAATTGAATGCCGGTGGCTCTGCGCCCCAGCCATTCTTACTGAATATCGCAAGCGAATGACACAGAATTATGGTGAGCATCATAACAACTTTTATAACGTTACATTTCGATAGATTTAATTCTTTATTTGAATCCATTAACAATCTCCTATTTTGATTATTGATCTAGAAAATGCAGCTATTCTCTTTCCATTAAACAGTAAAAATAAGAAGCCATAGAACAACACTAAAACGACAGCCACAAGGATTCCGTATTTAATAAAATCTACATAAGATGCAATTGGTATTAAATCCTTACTTCCCCAAAATGCTACACCAGCAAAAATAATAAAATTAATTGCAATATATAGCAATTCATTTTTACTGCTCTTCTTCAACACTCTCTTGTTAAAAAATACTATGCTATCTATAGATCTCCATACACCTGCAGCAATGGTGCCAATTAACACGCCATTCATTCCAATAACATTCACAAGACTTAATGATACAAGCAGATTAATCCCTGCTTCAACCATGTAACGCCATGTTGTATTTGGTGCTTGTCCTGCAACATTCGCCCCAGACAAACTTGCACCACGTGAACAATCCAACATAATATTCAAAGAAAACAAAACTGCAGCCAGATAATTAATATAGTTAATATCATTAATACCCGATGTATATAACCTAACAAAACCGATTATCAAAAGCACACTACATGAAGAGAAAAAGCTTCCTAATGTCATTTGAAAGGAAGTGTATATGGTATATATTTTTGCAAACCGTTCTTTGCTTTCATGAAATGCCTGGCCTAATACAAAATTAGTACTACTTCTAACCATTCCAATCAACACTGATAATGCACTATACACCATATTATAAATTGTATATACACTTGCAACTTTGAGTCCACAGAATATTGACAGAACTATAGTGTCAGTACTATTAAAAACTAGACCCGCTACTTGTTGAATAACATAGTACTTTCTATTTTCTAGAAGTGCCATATTAATTGGAGCTTTCTTATTAATCCAAGCATATTTTTTTCTGAAGTAGAGTGCGTATATTATTACCTGTACCGCCATTATCAAAACGCCTAGCAACTGCATGATAATAATATTGTTATAAATAACGATAGAAATGATTTTGGCAGCATATGTCAATATGGTTGTAAACAAAGTAATAATTGAAATAATATAAAACTTGCCTTCTGCATTTAACAATTGTTGATATGCTGCTCTAAACGCAAAATTGTTAACGCCTGTACATCCTTGAAATAATATTACAAAAAACATCTCCCAATATGAAATATTGGTATTTAAGCACATTGGGTATATTAGCGAAATAGCAACTACTAAAACTGAGTACACAAATGCTATTTTATGATAATATGATTGAGATGTTTTTATTACAATTGATGTTTGCTCATCATCATTCGTGCCAATTGATTTATATAATGCTTGCAATGTAGATGTGCTTACTCCAGCTTCTAGTAGCGATAAATACCTCATTACTGTTATAACAGAATTTATAAAACCATTATATTCTGATCCCCAACTAGACAGTATGATACGTGGCAAGACCATTCCCAATGCCAAAGTAATAATCTGTATTAATGTAGACACAATGATATTCATTGCGACTATTCTACTTTTCCTCATGCTTTTATACTCTCCCTTCTTAACTTATGCTACATTAGCGTTTTTAAGACGGTAGCTTTTTTCCCCTCCGCTGATAAATATTTGGTAGGCAAATAATGCTGTTTATTCTTTTCGATATATTCATCTAGAGTTTCCACAACCCTTGCCGGAACACCCACAGCGATAGAATTGTCCGGTATATCTTTTGTTACTACAGCGCCACATCCTATTATGCAATTATTACCTACATGAACACCCGGCAATACCATAGCATTTGTGCCAATGTGCACATTATTACCCACAATAATTTTCCCGAAAGTATCAATATCCTTATATTTTTCGAACATGTTTCTCACAACCCATACACCACCGTCATGAGTAAATAATTGTACTCCTTCGTTTATTCTTACATTATCACCTATTGAAATCAGATAGGGTTCTGTTCCAAAATTTGCCGTGGGATAAATTTCAACATTATCTCCAATAGTAACTCCTATACTTCTCAAATATTTAACCGGAGATTTTCTCATTTTATACTTTATAATCATGTTTCTTAATAATCCCATTATTTCACCTTATTTCCTGAATAATTTATACAAATTTAAATAGCTATCGCCCGCTTTGCTACAACAGCGTTTTTTAGTAATTTCCCTGACACCCTTTGGGTGTACAAAAAGAACCCCCATCTGCTATGGTTAAAGTGCGAACAACAACCAAAGAAAGGGGTTCTCTCAATGGCAACTTTACAGCAAAATACACTAAATTTCAATCCAAAAATGACGGTGACGAATACCGGAAACAAACTGACCACGGATGTTAGACTTGTCCTGGTCAAAGAATTCCTTCATTCCATCGGTTTCGGACAACTGATGAAGGAAAATCTCTGTTTCCAAGACGATCGTTGTTACCACAGACATTCGAACCAAACATTGCTTGAGCAACTCGTGTTTCAACTAGTTGCAGGCTATCATGCCGCTGTTTCCGCTAATATATTGCGCCACGATTCGTTTTTCCAGGAAATTTTTGGCAAACGGCAACTTGCCTCGCAACCTTCGCTTTCCCGATTCTAGAATCGCGTCAGCAACAGTCCGAACTCAATGTTACACTCCAAGCCCTGAATCAAGCAATGCTGGACAAGGTGCGCATGCACCGCAACGCGACGGAAATGGTATTGGATTTGGATTCTACCCATTGTGACACCTACGCTAATCAAGAAGAAACGGATTATAAAGCACATTATTAGACGACTGGCTATCATCCTATCGTAGCCTTTGATGGGGGATGACCAAAGATTTTCTGAAGGCGGAATTGCGTTCAGGAAACACCTATTCCTCAAAAGGAGTAGCCGGTTTCCTGCATCCACTTCTTGAGCACTACAACCAGACTGTTCCAATTACTGCCATCCTCATCCGGGCAGACAGTGGTTTCGCTACTCCTGAATTCTATGATTTGTGCGAAGAAAAAGAACACTATTACGTCATCCGACTCAAACGAAACCGCCGGTTGCATCATTTGGCAGAGAGCTTTGTTCGCGTTGGTGATGAAACTGATTGGCAACAAAAATAGGAGCACTTCTACTCGATTTTCTACCAAGCCAATTCTTGGCAGCGTACCCGCAGACTTTGCTTCCAATCCGTAAGAGAAGTGAAGGAACTGCTTTTCCAACATGAATTCATCATCACGAATCTCTCGGAAGAGATTTCCTCTGAACGAGTCTTCCAAACCTATTGGAAAGGGAGAACCATAGAAAACTTCATCAGAGAAGCGAAGAATGGCTTTTTCTTCGAAAAGACTGACAGTTCTCATTTTACAAAAAATGCCGTCCGGATGATGGTTAGTGTCCTTACCTACAACATTATCAATTTTCTACGCACGTTGACGTTCCCATACAAGGCCAAGGGACTCCAGATACAAACGAGCCGTCTACACTTCTTCAAGGTTGCCGGGAAACTGATCCGAAGCGGCCGACGAACCACATTGAAAATCAGCGCCCATCAAGTATACCAAGATGATTTCTTTCATGTCCTACGACAGATTCAATCAAAATCCTTTTTCAAAAAATTTCATCTCGGCCAAAGGGTATAGCGCGCCCAAAAATGCCATATTCAGAATAATAAGAACAAAAGAATTTCATAATCCACAACCACAGCAAAAATAGAAATATTATCGATTTTCTGAAGGAATCAGAGTGTAAATATTGTAGATCTGACTTTCATTTCAGATTTCAAACAAGTATGAATAATTCAAGTATTGCCATATAATGAACTATTGCATTATTTTACTTATTTCCTATTAACAAATCTTTTTAACCTTTTTTTCTGTATTGCATAATTGAACTTTATAATTTCAAACTTTTCAAACAAAAAACCTTGGTATGGATTTATTTTTTTCATCATTTTTATCGATACTTCTTCAGTTTTTGAAATGAATCCTACATCTGTCAAATAATAGGCATTTACATCATTTGAATCAAACTCCATAAACATATTTTTTCGTTTTTGAAAATGTATATATATATATTCTTCTTTGATAATAGCTCCTTTATTGACATACGCACGATATACTTTTCCATTTTCATAGTAAAAAGTTTGACATGGATAATTCTTTATTTCCTTTTGTTCGTCTCTATGGTCAGATAATCGAAATCGCTTGAATTTTTGATCTATATCAGCAAATATTCTTTTATCAAAAAACGGGTATTTTCCAGTCTTATATATTGCATACATACCATCATATTCATCAAAAGCAAAATTACTGTTATTAGCAAAAACAGTTCGATAATCTATATATCCACCTGATTCCATAAACCTATGGTTATTTTGTTCATTATTTCGATAAAGTGATAAATGACCTAGTGGCAAAAACTTATCATATAGATAGTATTTATTGCTTTCAAGAAAATGTCGTATATCACCGAAGATCATATCAAAATCACATTGGCCCCAATAATCATACCCATTAAGGAAATGTTTAAAAATCAAGCCATAAGCCGGCTTATAATCGCAACACTTATATGGGCTATCTAAAGCCACGCTAAACCCAATAGCAGTATCAACTAATGTCCTAAATTGTGCAAAACTCATATTCAGTACATGCACGTTGATAGGCAAAGACTCTAATTTCTGATCTGTTACAATCAAAAAATCAATACTTGAATTATATTCTGCAGATTTTTTCCATAATTGAAAATAACTGGGCAGTCTTCCCCAATACACACCAACAATACAAATCTTTAACATTTTCCTTCTCCTGAACTTCTTCTAATTTCCTTTGTATTACTAATAATTGCAGCCAGCAAACCAATCATAAGATAAAAGGAAGAATCATAAATATAAGTCATTACAAAGCCTGACAATAGGATAGAGATAGAAAACCACATTAAGAAATAAAGATTTATTCTAATTAAATCATCAACTTCTTTTCTTTGTAAATTCCAGTAGGAGTAAACTATCCACACCAAATAAAAAACTATAATTGAAAATCCTATATATCCTGTACAAGCTAAAGACTCATAATACAATGAGTGACTATAAGCTCCTGCAATCTGAGCAACAGCACCAAGCCCCTTCCCCAAAATAGGTGCATCAAAAAACAAACTTAAAGCAACCAAATGGTACCTTTCTCTCGCAATATCACCTGTGGTATTTGAACCATGAAGCCTGTCAATTACCGCCAAGTTCGTATTTCCAGAAACAAGAGTATAATATAGGGCTACCAGTATTGTTATCCCCATAAGCATGGCCAACGCTCTAGTAATATACTTTCCTGCTGTCTTTATTTTGATTACGCAATATAGATACGCAACAATAATAAACAGTGTAACAATAAATCCACGTCTAGATGCTCCCATTAACTGACCATAAGTAATAAGGCAAGCGCAGACAATATATATAATATTTGTTTTTCTATTCACCTTTTTTGTAAAGTCAATGCAATACAAACAAGCCATTAATCCAAATGAGTAATAATTAGATGCAGCATTAATATTTAGATTACCTAAAACAAGCGTTCCTAATTGGCTTATCGTTCCGTTGAGTAAAGTCGACAGCGCAAGTAAAGATGTAGCAAGAACGCTTATTCTCATTATACTATTTATCGAATCTTTATGCCGTATAACCAAAAAGAACAAGCCTGCCGTTGGGAGCAAATACTCCAAAATACTCAATATATAGTTTGTATTTCCAGAATTTATTATTGTTGATATTAAACACACAATAAAAAAAAGAAATATTGGCGCTAACACCTTCAGTCTTCGCATCTTTGGAATAATGGGCAAAATCGTCAGTATCAGACACAGTCCAATAATAGCTAATAATCCTGGTATTTCAAAAACACCATATTGAAACCAAAATGTATATATTATATATAAATACAAGCACATGCTTAGTGGAGTATAAATCTTGATTTTAAAAAGGTCACGCATCATGTTCCCCTACTTCCCTTTACTCAATATCTACAACACTATTTATGTATCCTTCTGTAGCATTGTTACGTTCTTTAATTTGGCATGGATTGCCAAAAACCACTGTATGTGATGGAATATCACAATTTATATAGGTATTTGGAGCAATAAGAACATCATCTCCAACCAGTATTTCCCCTACTATTGTTGAATTGATGCCAATCCAAACATTATTTCCTATTGTAGGAGCTCCTTTTCTAGTCCCTCGATTTTCTCTACCTATTGTAACGCCTCTATGAATATTACAATTAGATCCAATAACTACCTCAGAATTAATAGTAATAGAATTTGGATGCCCAATATATAAACCGGGTCCAATTTTTACATCACGAGGAATTTCAATAAATCTTCTTTTAGAATATACCCTGTACAAAAGCCTATATATATGCTTCAACACTCCGGTAGCCATCTGATATTTACGAAAATACACCTGAAATATAGGGATCTTTTGCCCTGGAGCAGAGTATCTCCTTTTATCACATA